>JAHXIM010000492.1 GCA_025655635.1 gamma proteobacterium symbiont of Lucinoma myriamae
ACTGGCAATACTGTTCATAGATTTAGATAATTTTAAACCAATTAATGATAATTTTGGGCATCAGGCTGGTGATAAAGTGTTAAAAGTTATTGCCAGCCGCTTTCAAGAAATATTAAGACAAGTTGACATGGTTGCTCGCTTAGGTGGTGATGAATTTGTTATTATTATTAATTCGATAACACAACATGATGATATTCTCGAAGTCTTAGGAAAGCTCATAAAAACAATAAATAAACCCATCAGCCTTAACTCAGAAGAGATCAAAGTGACTTCGAGTATTGGCATCAGTGTTTATCCTGATGATGGTATAGAAACAGATATTTTATTGAATAATGCAGATAAGGCCATGTATAAGGCGAAAAGAATGGGTCGTAATGCTTACCAGTTTTTTAAGAGATAAATGATGAAACGTTATTTATTTCTTTTATTTATTATTGTAAACGCTGTTGCGTATAATTTTTATGACAAAAAATATACTGATCGCTCCAATGAATATTTGGCAAACAAACTGATCAGTATGGAAAATCAATATGTTATTGCCAGCAACACCTACGATACCTATGCACAACTCATCTTTAGAAACAATATTCAAACAGACGAACTTTACCGAATTATTAAATATTTACCCCATTCTTCTGAAACACAAAAAAATTATATCAGAAATGAATTGTATCAATATATTTTATCACTTTATAAAGATCTCAAAGAAAACATTTATGCCAGGCAGATTCACTTTCATTTGCCTGATGGCAAAAGTTTTTTAAGAATGCATCGCCCTGATAAGTATGGTGATCAGTTGTTCGAAATGCGTCCAACAATTAAAGAAGCCAATTTAAAATTGGTTGAAGTTAAAGGCTTTGAAGAGGGGAGGACCTTTAATGCTTATCGATTTGTCTTCCCGATTATTTTTAATAATGAGCATTTTGGAAGCGTAGAAATTAGTGTGTCAATGGATGCAATTATTGGATATATGAAGGCTATATCACAAACAGAATATTGTTTTATGATAAAGAAATTAATTGTCTCAGATAATATATTTGAAGATGAAAAGGTAAATTATGAGCAGAGTATTTTGAGTCCATGGTATCTTCATGACAAAGTGATTAATGATGATTTTTGTACTAATCAAATAGCATCATTACTTGAAATTATTAAAAGAAATGAAAGTGATTTAGAAAAAATTGAAAATTCAGATAAATTTGCTACCTCTATTGTTAAAAATAAAAAGGTTTACACTGCATTGTTTTTACCCATTAAAAACACGGTGAATAGAAATGTAGCCTATCTTTTTTCGGTGAATAATGATCCATTATACAAGCAATTTAGAATTAACTTTATTACTAAAATCTTACTTTCATTGATAAGTACATTCAGCTTTATTTTTATTATTTTCTTTTTATTTTCTAAGAACCAAATGATTAAAAATAAAAACATAAAACTTGAAGAGCAAATAAAAAGAGAATCTAATGCGCTGAGTCTATCTCACAAAAAAGAACAAAGAGACATCATATTTTTTAATATTATTAAAGCCATTAATAAGAAAATTTTATGTAATACACCTCTTGATGATATATTAAAATTTTGTGTTAATCGTGTTATGACTCTACCATCATGTACTTTTTCAGTCATTTCAGTCAATTTAAAAGAAGAATATCTCTTTTTTTCTGATACCTGTGATAAATTTGAAACCGATAAAATAAAAATTTGTGATACAATATTTAAGCTGGTGAGAAACTCCAATAATTATTCTCATGAACAGCCAGTGATTATAAACGATTTGTCTAAAATAAGTGAATTGGCAGGTTATGTTGATGCCTTTGAGCAACATCAAGTTAGAACAATTGTTTTTTTGCCTTTAATAGAAGAAGTATCATTGAAAAAATTTGGCCATGTAATCTTCTTTAGTGCACGAACGGAATGCTTTGATGAAAATGAACGTCAGTTATTTTCAGAGTTATCCCAGGCAATTTCATTTGCCATTAGTTTTAACCAAACAAAAAGTGTGGCGACTGAAGTTCAGGAATAAAAAATATCCGGATTATATTTTTTACTCCCCTAAAGCCAGTCATTAAGGGGGCAGGGTTTACCCAGGTGGTAACCCTGACCGTAGTTGATGCCGATTTTTCTGAGTTCATTCACGTCTTCTTCTGTTTCGACGTATTCAGCAACTGTTTCCTGATTACGAAGCTGACTGATATCGTGAGTATATCGAATCATGGCATGATCAACAGGATCTATCAGCATATCTCGAACAAAGCTGCCGTCAATTTTAACCACATTAAAGGGTAGATTTTTTAAGTATTCAAATGATGACATACCAGTACCGAAGTCATCCAGAGCAAAGCCAATTCCCTTGCTGCGACAAAAATTAATAAACTCTGATGCTTGTGATAGATTACCTACTGCTGATGTCTCCGTGATTTCTAACTCCAGACGTTCCCAGGGGAAATCATATGTAGTCATAGCTGCTTTTACTTTCTCTTGAAAATCAGGATTGTTCAGCGTGCCGCCAGCCAGATTGAGATGAACAGAATGTATTTTCTTGATGTTGGCAAACTATTTTTAGATAGTTCTCTAAAACATAAATATCTATCTCTATCTCCACCATCATATGATAACGTTCAGCAGTGAATAAAAAACAATCAGGCAACATAAGCTTCTCATGACTATTTCTCATACGGATTAATACTTCATAAGAAATTTTATCATTTTCATATTGTAAAGGTACGATTGCCTGAGCAAATAACTCAAAGCGTGATGGACCATCCTGTAATGCTTCTTTAATATAACCCGCAATAGCGATATCATCACTAGTCTGTTTGTATTCTTTATCTTGTGGATCAAATATATGCAGTTTATTGAGTCCTGCAGCCTTAGCGGTATAAAATGCAATATCAACGGTTTTTATTAATTCTTCTAAAGTGTACTCATAGGATTTGAAAAAAACTAAGCCAATGGATGCAGATACCGTAATGGCGTTTCCATCCCAAAAAAAACGGAAATTCTGAAGACGTTGTAATTGTGTACGCCCGTCATGGGCATAAACTAATGGGGTGTAAGTCCCCTGTAGGAGGATCACCGCTATGTAAATTGTATCCAACCATTTT
>JAHXIM010000107.1 GCA_025655635.1 gamma proteobacterium symbiont of Lucinoma myriamae
GGTTGTAACTGTGGTTGTAAAAGCTGATCCAGACCTTCTCCCTGTATTTCTTTTTGTACAGCATCCTGCTCTGCCTGCCAGGTATTATGCGCTAAAATGCCTACCAGAGAAATAATAGCAACTGAAGCAGCCCATGAACCTGCCTGTGTCCACCCGTTTTTGGAATCGGATGACTGGTTGGTAGCCGTTTTTGCTACAGACAATATCGTTTGATTGAGTTTATTTGAAGGACCTGCAGAGTCAATATTATTATAAATTTCAGATATTGGTGAGTCCCCCTCAAGATAGGCATCAAAAAATTTATTGTCCTGTTGATTAAGGTCAGGATTATTTGATTTTATATTCATAATTCGACAGCCAGATATTGATTCATATGTTGGCGTAATTTCTTAACGGCATAACGTAAACGACTTTTGGTACCTTCAAAAGAATTGTCTGTAATGACGGCAATCTCCTGTAATGATAAACCACTCTTTTCATACAGTAAAAACACTCCTTTCTGTTCGTCAGGTAATGCTTTTAAAGCGCTTAGAAGAGCACGGCCTGCTTGTTCTTCCTGTAACATTTTATCGGGCTCAGAAGACGAACTCATAGAATGATTATTTTCAATGTCATCCTCATCTGTTTTATCAGACACCAGGTGTAACGGCTGTCTGCTGGAACGGCGATAATAATCAATCAGTTGATTATGTGCAATTTTAAAAAGCCAGGTTTTAAAACTTGATTGCTGATTAAACCCGGAAGAAGATTTAATAATGCGCAACCACACCTCCTGATGCAGTTCATCTGCAGCACCAGAGATATGAACCTGACGAAAAAAATAATGATAAACGGCTTTTTTATAACGGCTATAGAGTTCTTCGAAAGCCTCAGCATCTCCCTTTTGAAAAAAGTGAATTAATTGTTCATCGGTTAACATTTTTGCCATGTAGAGATTATAGACGCAGATTGCTTCGAAAAGGGTTAATTTTTTTATTTAATCGGTCAATTATTGTGAATAATGCATAAATAAAAATTAACGGGTCGAGTAAGTAGTCCCACAGGTTTTGGCTTTCTAAAATGCCAAATTGATAAGTCAGTGTGGATAATACAAGACAAAATAACAGCAAATTGTATTGCTTTAAGAATGAAAAATACATCAGGCCGGCTAAACAGACAATAAAAATCAGAGTGCTGTAGTGATTATGCGCTTTATTGATATAGCCCCAGGAATAAGGGTCAAACTCCCCTAAACCTAATGCTGCAGGGTAGAAAAATAGTCCAATGAGTGCCGTGAGATAAAATGCCGGCAGGGTATTATTTTTGTTTACGGATGCTGTAGTCCCAGACGAAATGAAGTAATAGCCTAATAAAATACATGAACTGATACTGAGATCATTGACTATGCCGCGTAAATAGAAGTTGATTGAATCACCGGATATGGATATATAAGATAGAGAAAATACAATCAAAGCAATTAATACAGCCGCTTGTTTTGTTATTTTAAAAAATAATAAGACTCGTAATACACTGGCTGCCAGTAATAGTGAAATACCTGTCAAACCGATGAGTGTTTGTATGTTCATAATCTGGGAATATATGTCAGGGAGGTTCATTTCAAGTCCTCTGATGATTGCTTTTTACCAGTTCTGGAATTAAGCCAGGCAGTATTAAATACACTATGTTTGATATGGCTTTTGTGCCAGGTGTAAAGCAGGTGAATATTGCCATTTTGGGTTTGTAATAACCATGGGTAGGCAAATTGCTGGTCTTTATCAGGCACTTCTAATCTGTTTTCTTCAATTGCATGAAGTACTTGCCAACTGCTGCCGTTATCCACTGAGGTGGCCAGGCTCATATCTTCACGTTCTTCTGCGTCATTGTTAAATGCTAATAACAGTAGGGGATTGTGATTTTTGTTATGTATGTGATGGTCAGTATTATTTAACACTAGACCAATGATGCCTGCACCGGGGTTGGGTAATAGACTTTTCTTCACAGGAGTCCAGTTTAAGCCTGCATCACTGCTTGTTTGTATGAGTATTCGATTTGGAGCTTCACCCTGATAGCGCATCATGGCTGTAGCGTTGTCTGGTGAGGTGGGAAAGAGAATGGGCTGTAATGAAGTTTTCCCCCAGGATAAACGTATTTTATCGATGACGTCACCTGACTGATTAATTTTTAGCAGTTCATCAAATTTACCGATAAATTCATGATAAACCGGTAGGCCGATTGAGCCATCAGTGTAATGGACCGGGGTGCCTTTGATCAGTGTGCTGAGATTTAGAAAGGGAGAGGTGATTAGACGTTTTGGTGCTGACCAGCTTTGCCCTTCATCATAGGAACGGGTTAAATTAATGGTACTTCCGGCCCAGCCGCCAATAGAAACACTGACATAGAATAACCAGATTGAATGATCAGGACCTCTGGTGACCACGGGATTACCCAGCTTGCGAATATAGCGTGAAGTACTGTCTCTAGTGAATGCCCGTGATAAGATACTTTTTTCCTGTCCCCATTTTTTACTTTTGTTATGCCAGATATTTTGATAAATAGTGACATCTTTATGACCTTCGCGAGTGCCGCCATACCAAAAAGCCATAATATTATTATTATCCAGTTCAAGCGCTGTGGCGCTGTGGACTTCTGGTGTTGATTTATGAGAAGCAAATTGAGTGCTCAAAAAAGGTGTAGTATCAATGCTGTTTGTTAAACGTGCAGCGGAAAAAAACTGATTGGGCAGTGTCTGCTGGAATAATGGACTGACAACTGACCATGTCATAAATAAAAGCGAGCCCAGACCAATGGTCAGAAGTATTTTCTTTTTCTCTATATGAATTTTGAAATAAGTCATTAAATCTGCTTTTAAGTCATCAGATAAGCATTAAACTGGTCAGGCCAGGAAATGCAAAAAACAATCACATCAGTAATGGTCGTGAGAAATACACCACCTGCTAAAGCAGGATCACACCCACTTTATCAAGTGTGATAGGAATAACAACTCCAGCAAAGGCAGCAATCATCAGATTGTAGTTAGTCGATCCTGAAAAAAGATAATCATCATGAATCGATAGATTATCGTACAACATTAATTGTAATTTTATTGTTCCTGATCAAATT
>JAHXIM010000164.1 GCA_025655635.1 gamma proteobacterium symbiont of Lucinoma myriamae
ATGGTTGGATACAATTTACATAGCGGTGATCCTCCTACAGGGGACTTACACCCCATTAGTTTATGCCCATGACGGGCGTACACAAAAAATTTGGTTAAGAAGCTAACCAAAGCCTGAATCTTAATCCCCACACACTACTAATACCTGTTGTGACACTGCTAATTTCACCATGACTATTAATAATAAAAAAAGAGGGTATCACAAAAACACCCCACTTTTGACTGATTATTCCATCAGGATCATTAATCACAGGAAAGTAGTATTTATTTTTTTTAAGATAACTGAAAACTTGTTCTTCACTACCCGAGGAAAGTGCAATTGTTATAACCTGATATTCTCTTGATAATTCAGTGACAGTCGATGAGGTGTAAGAACAAATAGGACACCAACTACCCCAAAAATAAATGAGCACAGGCGAACCTTTAATCATTTGACTTAATTCTACAGATTCTCCTGAAATAAGTTGAGCGTATAAAGCAGGAGCAATATCCGGCATATTCCTTGTTTGATACAAATTAAAAAGATAAAGAATGGCTATTAATATTATTCCATCACGAGCTATTCTTATCCAAAATTGTTTTGTTTTTAATCGTTTTAACATATTTTATTTTAGACTTCTAACACACATATTTCATGAGATATCTGGTTAACGGATTTTAACATTACACTTCCATTACTATAATCTATCGGAATAGAGGAAAAGGACTGATTGTTTTCATATTTGCGTTTTTACTGGTTTTTGCATATTAGATTAACACTTTAAAGACTCTTTCCACTCTAGGCTTCAACTCTTGATTTTAGTTTTTGTCCGACTTTAAAGGTAACAACCCTGCGAGCAGAAATCATCTTTTCTTCACCTGTTTTTGGATTTCTACCCATTCGCTCAGATTTAGCCCTAAGGCTGAAATTACCAAAACCGGAAAGTTTAATCTCTTCCCCATTTCCCAGAGTATTGTTCAATTCATTGAAAAAAGATTCGATAAATTCTTTACTCTCTCGCTTATTCAGGCCAATCTCATCATATAACTTTTCTGCTAAATCTGCTTTTGTCAGTGCCATTGCCTTACTTAATCCTATTATTATTTGTTTTAGACTGGTCTGGTTTTATCAGCCTTATGTCATTAGATTACACAACTAGCTTATTAAATATTTCAGCCAATTTGAGCGGATCTGCTTTTTTAACATGTCCTGAGAGCCTAATCGTATTAACAAATAGAAGTTTTAAATCACTGGGATCAGTATAGCTAAAATTTCCTAGCGCATGAGCTGCCTGTAACATTTTTACCCCTAAAGGTTGTTTTTGAACACGTAGACCCGATGCCTTTAACGCACTGACAATTAAATTTAATGCTCGTTCCATATCATCTTGCTTATTTCCACTGCCCTTTGATTGTGACACTTTTTCTTTTTTTATCTCAAAAGAGGTTTGACCTGTCTTTCTTAATTCTAATAAATATTCCTTTTTCTTATCTTCTGAAAGATCGGACAGCAATATTTCCATAGAAATTTCTTGTGAATCTGGATCGGTCATCACCAAACCATTTTCAACTTGCACTCTAAATCGTTCTTCTAAATCATCAAGTGTGTCACCCTTTTCTAAAACACCCGGTTTTCTAGCATTATTGATTCGTTTTATATAATACTGAAACTCTGCAAATATTGATTCTTTCATCTACTTTTTACTTTCCTTAATTCTTAAGAGGATACCTATTCATAGTACTAATTTCTATTGGTTAGCTATTATTCAGTCTCATCATATTCAATGGTCAACGTAATATTTACAGGCGCTTTATCTGGCAATGCATTTCTTTTGATGTATATTAAAGATACTGGAGTATCTGTATCATTACATGAATAGACTTGTGTACCCTTAGTTGACTTAGTCCATTCCATTGTCACGGTCTTTTTCATTTTGATAATATCCTTAGTTATTAATATCAAAGTTATTAGAATCCTGTACTAGTCATTGTGTTTAGACAGGTTGTTTGGTTTATTCAAGCTGATTCATTTCATTTCTTTTATTTATCGTTTATGTCATCAGAAATATTTAGGCTGAGGAAGTCAATTGTTAAACCGGTATTGATATAATTGATATATGCTATTAGCTATTTTTTGATTACTCGCAAAGACTATTCCACAATGATTCATATATATTGACCCTGGTGGATTTAAATCAAGTTTATTTCCTGTTATATCTGTGACAACAGCATCTCCCTCATAAAAAAAACAACTGCTGGCAGCGTAATCCCATAAGCAGCCGCCACCTAACTGTTCTTTAGGAAACTTAAAATAGCAAGCTGGTGAGTACTCTAAAACGCCCATAGCATTTTTTACTGCACCACCATTGGCTAGTATTTTTATCGAATGATAGCCTTCTTTAGCAAACAAGTGACTTAATTCATCTATAAATTCATTATAGACTTTATGCTGTAAAAAGTGACGATCGCATAAGATAGTCACTACGTCTTTATTTCCAGTAGACATTCTATTGATTGGTATTTGATTAATTAAACTATTCTGCCCCTTTATCGCTGTATACAATTTTTCTTCATAGGGATCATAGATAACTCCCAGCATTGATTCCCCACTTTTTGAAACCAAAGCAATAGAGACAGAATAACCAGGTTCAGATTCACTATAGTAAAGGGTGCCATCGAGTGGATCAATGCACCAGAAAAAATCTTTATCCAGGCGAGAGCCATCATCCACTGATTCTTCGGTAAGTATTGCCAGATCATAAGCCTGACAACTCTGTGACAAGGATTTTAGAATCTTTTCCTGTGCCAGAAAATCGACTTCTGTCACTATTTTTGCTGCTAAACTATCAGCTCCTTGTTTTAAACGATAACTAATGTGTTTATTTGTATGATGGCAAATGATATCGCCAGCCTGAAGAGCTGCTGAAATAGCACATTGAGATAAATAATCAAGATTGTTTTGACTGAGTTTCATTGTCTTTAATTAACTTAGGATTATAGTGAGGCAATTGTTTCTCTGGCTATACGTTCACTATAACCATGAATTTTCCAGTGTCCGGGACTCCAGCCTTTGACAAAACGATGGAAGTCAGTCCAGGCAACTGGGTAGAGT
>JAHXIM010000058.1 GCA_025655635.1 gamma proteobacterium symbiont of Lucinoma myriamae
AAAATGGTTGGATACAATTTACATAGCGGTGATCCTCCTACAGGGGACTTACACCCCATTAGTTTATGCCCATGACGGGCGTACACAATAGGTTGAGTAGTTACTTTAGCCTTTTATAAGCAAAGCCACATCCTTTTCAGGAAAGCTCAGACTTGCTCCCCAATAGTCTGCCAGCCATTGAAATGTTTCTATTGAAAAGAAACATACATGAGTCAGATCATTTTTGTAATGCCAGTGAGAAAAAGCCTCCCGATCAATGACCCGTTTAGTCATAATACCCAATATGCCATCAGGCTTTAAGCAAGACCAAAGCAGCTCAAGCTCTTCTGCCGGCTGATGCAAATGCTCAACCACTTCAGAGGCAGTGATAAAATCATAGTCTTGTTCCAGGGCTTTGTCATCAGGTGCATAAAAGATATCATAAATATCCATTTTATGACCGGCTTCTTCAAGCATAACTGAAAGTGTGGGGCCGGGGCCGGAACCAAAATCCAGACCATGACTCTGCGCTGATAAATGTTGCTGTAGAGGTGTAAACAGGCGACTAAGAAAACGTCGATAATGAGGATCATCAGGTGAATTTTTATGGTGATCATACATCAATTTTTCTTTTTCTAAGGACAAAAATTGCTGTGCCGGTACAAACACCAGTAAGCAATTTGAGCATCGATAATAATCACGTTTGTCTTGATAAAATAAGTCTGTAACTAAGGTTTTACATAACGGGCAACGATGCTCTATTGGGTTATTAGTCATCAATAGAAAATTCAATACGTTCAGCCAGTTTATCTAATGCCTTGCGGGCGCAGGCGGCATCTTTATCGCCGCCGGGGGCACCACTGACTCCCACGGCACCGATATTATAACCACCGGCTATAATTTTAAGACCGCCTTCCATAACAATCAGACCGTCAATATGATTAAGCTCTTGTTGTATGTCAGCACGGGCTTTTTTAAAAACACCACTATCTGTCCATGCCATAACCGTCATATTAGCCTTACGTTCAGCAATTTCCAGAGTAAAACGTGAAGCCCTGTCATCACGCAATGCAGCGCGTTTAAGACCAAAGCGATCAACAACCACAGCACTGATATGAAAACCATCTTTACGGCAGGCTATAATAGTTTCGCTGGCAATATCACGGGCTAACTCCATGCCAATACTTTTATCAACAATAATATCTCCTGCTGATACTGATAACGACAGTAAAACAAGCGGTAAACTATAAATGGTTTGTGTCAGGATGTTTTTTTTCATTTTTAATGGGCCCAGGATATTGTTTAAAGTTCAGATGTCATACAATTGAAATACAAACATCATACTATGTCATTTTTAAATTTATATCATCAATAATTGTATTATTAGTGATTTGTGAGCAGAAAAGGAAGGGCTTCTCTTTGATAGAACAAAACTGGAAAAACAGTATAACCGAACAACGTATTTTGCTGGCACAATCACTGTCTACACCATTAAAACAACTGGCAGAAGAATGTGCTGAACTCAGCTTAGAGCAAAAAGTTATTGACGCAAAACTATTAGAGGCATTTGCTCAAATTCCTTACTGCACTTTTCTTTATGTGCTGGATAGCAATGGTGTTCAAATTAGTTCCAATATGAGTAAGAGTGGTTTGCTTGCAGAGCATTTTGGACGTGATCGTTCAAAACGACCTTATATGAAAGAGACGGTTCCAGCAGAGGGGTTTTTGTTATCTGATGCTTATATCAGCCTTAATTCCATACGTCCTTCAGTGACAGCATTGCAGCTAATAAAAAATGACAAGGGTGTGTTAGGTTTTCTAGGTGCTGATTTTGATATACGTGATTTGCCAATTACAACACAACTCTATCAGGAATCAGATAAGTGGCGGCAAATTAAAGGTGATCCTGCTATTCGTAATATGGTATTTCAACAATGTCGGGTCGAAAGCTTATGGGACAAAAATAGCAATCAGGTCTTTGCTATTCTTGAAGAGTTATTTACTCAGCGTGGTATGTTTCAGGGAGTATTTCATTTTTCCAGCAGCCGGGCAACAGTCTGGGTTATTGATGATCCCTATCGCTATCGAATATTAGATCAGGAAGCCTTGAGTGATACCGACATTTGCATGGCTTATCCAAATAAGGTTTACCCAGCGGATGCAGTGATACCGCAAGACAAAATACAATTGATTTTTGCAACAATGAAAAAATTGCGTATGGCTGATGAGACGATTTATTTGCGCTCGGCATCCATTAATATTTTTAATGGTTTGATTAGCCTGACCTTTTCATGTGATGGCTCACACTACATGCCATATCATGAATTTTTAGCTAAAGATTTATCATTTTGGGGAGCATAGTGAGTAGTCTCATTTAATAGACTGCATATTTAAATGGGTAGTGAATAAAAAGCTCTGCACAATTAAAATCCTTATTCCAGTAAGCATCACCACAGAGTTTGACTCCTTGTTGAAAAAAATAGTCTATAAATGGATTTGATGAGTGGCGTGCGGTATCAATTACCCGGGATTTGTCGGGCAGGATTTGATAGGGTGATACACGATAAATATGGCTGCTGATATGATGAGTTTTTAATTGATTAAGCAGTGCATAAGTTTCTTGTTCATGAACTAAGGTTAAAGATAATGAACCAATGATCGCATCAATACCTTTATTTTTTGAATGTTGAATAATACCCTTCCAAACAAGGCTGGCCAGCTCTTTGTTATTGTATGCCTGATCTATAACTAAGCGGCTAATCTCCATATAAAATGTTTGATTATTAAACAGGTGGTTGAGATTAAAGCGGGTTTCACAATAGTATCCGCCAATTTTGTAGGCTGTATAAGTGTCAATCAGACGGACATAGGCAACGACATGATCATTGTTTTTATCAATAACAACCAAATGCTCTGCAAAGCTGTCATAACCGTCATGAATGATGATCTGCTGCTGTTTTATTAATTGTTTAGAATGAGCAGTATTGTTTTGAAAATTAGTTTTATCCATTAAATAATTAACCTGAGTACTGGATAAGAAAACTAAAAAAGAATTGAACTAAATGCCTGTTCATCGATCTGATCATTTAACGACCAAATCAAATG
>JAHXIM010000405.1 GCA_025655635.1 gamma proteobacterium symbiont of Lucinoma myriamae
CAGGGCATTGTTGTACTTGATGACTGTGTTGAAGATTCAGTTGAACTGGACAGTGTTCTTAAAAGTGAAATTAAAATTAAACGGATTGATGAAGCCTTTGCCAAGGCAATTAAGGCCTGGAGTTTTGAGTCTGATGACGGCACTCTTTGGCGTGGTCAGGTTGCAGGGCCGGATCGTTTGCGTTTTCTAGGTGTTTTATCCCGCTATGCAGCGATATTGCAGGATATTCACATGGAAGAGAAAATAAATGATTAGAGCGTTATTCATTTTGTTGTTTATGGCGTCATTTACTCTATTATTATCCGGCTGTGGTGAAGATCAAACCGGTGCGGCTGATGTGAAATGGGACAGAGATGTCTGCGAACGCTGCCAGATGATGCTTAGTGATCGTGATTTTTCTGCTCAGATCAGGACCTTTCCTGAAGGCAAGCGCTCCAGAGTTTATAAATTTGATGATCTGGGCTGTGCGGTTCTCTGGCTGGATACAAAAGAATTTAAAAATGATCCAAAAATCCAGATATGGGTTAATGACTATAAAAGTAAAAACTGGATTGATGCCAAAAAAGCCTGGTATGTTAAAGATTTAACGACACCAATGAATTATGGTCTGGGTGCTCAGCTTGATAATACTGATGGTGCTTTAAATTATGAGCAGGCCGTTATACAAATTTATGAAGTGGAAGAAAAGTTAAATATCCACGGTGGCAATTTTGAACACGAATAAAATCGGGTAGTAAAAAAAGTACCCGTTTTATAACAGAAAGTTAAAGAGAAGATTAAATGAGACACTTATTGTTAACAGCCTGGGCTGATATTATAGAATCACTCAGAGCAAAATGGTTTATTGTTTATAGCAGTGTCTTTGGCGGCATTGTTGTTTTATTGTTTGTGTTTGGTATTACGGAAAGTCGCATTATGGGCTTTACCGGATTAACACGTCTGTTAATTACCTATATACAGCTCACAATTGCTATCTTGCCGGTATTTATTTTGATTACTACGGTCCGTTCGGTGGCAGGGGATAGAGAAGCCGGGGTCTTTGAATACTTGCTTTCTTTGCCGATATCATTGGCGGCCTGGTTCTGGGGACGCTTTTTAGGTCGTTTTGTAGTGGTCTTTTTGCCTGTTTTTCTGGCCATGGTGGGTGCTGTTATCTGGAGTGCTATTAAAGGTGCCGATATTCCCTGGGGACTTTTTATTAGTTATACCGGCTTGTTATTAGCTGTTGCCTGGTGTTTTCTGGGTATTGGTATGTTGATCTCCAGTATTGCTCGAAGCTCGGATGTGGCTCAGGGACTTGCTTTTATGATCTGGCTGACTTTCCTGCTATTTCTGGATTTGATTTTATTGGGAATAATGCTCAGAGAAGGTCTGCCTTCTGAGACGGCAGTTGCACTGTCTCTTATCAATCCGCTACAGGTTTTTCGTACTGCAGCCATGGTGCTATTTGATCCTCAGCTGGTGATTCTGGGACCCTCAGCTTATGTGATCCTGGACCATTTTTCTGAAACAGTCTATATCATCTGGGCAATTGCCTATCCAGTATTGTTAGGAACTCTAAGTGCTTTTACAGGGTATTATTTATTTAAGAAGGGTGATTTGCCTTAGGGTGAATAAAGTGTGTTTATGTTTAAAGTAATTATTGTATTATTTTTATTAGTGTCCTCGTCTTATGCTGCTGAGACTGAGACTGAGACTGAGACTGAGACCAAAGTTGAGTTTGAAGTTGATCTGGCTCTTGGTGAAGAAATTAATGAGCTTTGTGCTGGCTGTCATGGTGAGTTCGGTGAAGGTGGAAAGCAGGGTGAATACCCCAGACTGGCTGGTTTGCCTGCCGGTTATATTGCCCAGCAGATTCAGTTATTCAAAGACGAAAAACGCAAAAACATGCCTATTCGTCCTTATACCAATGAGCGTGAATTACCTGTTGAAGATGTACCTTCTTTTTCCGCCTATCTGGCGCAAATCAAATTACTCACCAAGATCCCAAAATTTGATGATAATGCAACAGCTTATGAAAAATTATTAATAGCCAAAAAAGTATTTAATATTCCCAAAGTAGAAGGGGATCTTGAATTGGGCGAAGAACTTTATGTAGACGACTGTCAGCTTTGTCATGGTAAGCGTGGTTGGGGTAAAGAAGATTCAGACACACCACCTCTTGCCGGTCAATATACTGAATACATGCTTAGGCAGATTAAAGATTTTGTCAATGGTGCCCGCTGGCATGAGTATTCTGAAGAATTATTTTCAGAAATGGAAGCTGATGAGCTGCAAGCGATTATGGCTTATTTATCAATCATGGATGATTAAAACTAAATTTTAATTTTAATCATCTACCTGCTGCCTGTCTTAATAAATATCTATCTATATAAACTGATAATTTTAGAAATCTAATGTTTTATAGAGCCATTGCTAATTATTTTCTGTGTTATATCACTCATTATTTCTTCATATCACCCAATCATAAAACTTATAAAATTATTTATTATGTGATTTCAATCACTTAAGTTTGGTATGGTTATTGCTAGCTAATCATCTTTGTGCCACCTTTTGGCATTCTCCATGCGGTTATTAAGAGAGAAAAGTATGATTAAGTATAATTTAGTAAAACAAGCTCTACCCCTTGCAGTTATTTCCTCCTTCACTTTAATTTCACCCCAGATTTTTGCCGATGATTTAGGCACTATCAGTGTCCAGTCAACGACGATTGATGATCGTTTTGAAGACAAACGGAATGAGCCGTCCAGTATCGGTGTGATATCCGGTGCTGAAATTGATAAAGATCGTCCAAAAAATGTTCAGGAAATGTTACGTCGTATTCCTGGTATTACTACAGAATATACAAATGGTGATTCTTTAAAAATTCATATCCGTGGTGTTGAAAACCAGGTGTTTATGGGTGAACGTCCTGGGGTGGCTGTGGTAATTGATGGTGTACCGGTTTTTGAAAGAACCGGTAAGGTCAATATTGTTCTGGATAATATTGAATCAATGTAAACGTCAATTAAAACCCACCTTCACAATTAGTTTCAGTCAGGTCAGACTATGATCTTCAATTCGCAATCCGGAGATATAAATGAC
>JAHXIM010000270.1 GCA_025655635.1 gamma proteobacterium symbiont of Lucinoma myriamae
TCCCAGGGAATAATTGAAGCTAACTTTAATAAGGGCTCTGCTTCATCCAACTGATTAAGGATGTCATCACCAAAAAAGCTAAGTTGTTGAGTACATTTTTTTCACCAAATCGACCAGAAAATCTGCACTTATTATAACATTTCTGGTCGAACTGGTCACTCAAAAATAGGGATAGTTCCTTACATTTCAAATAGATAATATGTTTTTCAGGGCTGACTAATTAATAAAATGGCTATAGTATATTAATGACTTAATAGGTAAACGTCACGGTATTATCATCCATTGCTTCTGATATGACATAAGCACCACCAATAGTCTCTGTGACTTCAGGGATTAAATCATCACCCCAGAGATCCAGTGTTGAAGTACAGACTTTAAACTTAACTCCGGCTTCATAAGCTTCACGAATATAATCATATGCCGTTTGTTTACTATCCGACTTGATATATAAATTTTCTGCTACGCCTCGTACAGCTAATTCTCCTGAACGTCCGGTAAGAATGACTTCTACTTCATATTCCATTGCAGCGGCAACGGTTGCCTGAAAAAATGGTGCTCCGAGTTCAGCACCATTATTGGGATCGGTATTAACCATTATTATTAATAATTTATCTGCCATGTTAGCCTCCGTTTTCTTCAGGAACTATCTTTATAAAGAGCCTTTAGCTTTACAAACAGCCTTTAACTTTATAAAGAGCCTTCAGCTTTATTAAAAGTCTTCAAAAATTGCTTGCAGCAAGTTGTTTTTGAGTGATTTCACCATTTAAATGCAAGGTTGAAGTTGGAAACGCTACTTCAGCACCATGCTGCTCTATTATCTGCAAAATTTGCAATAAAACATCCTGTTTGATCTTATGATATTTCACCCAGTTGGTTGTCTTAGTAAAAGTATAAATGAAAAAGTCCAAGGATGAGGGCGCAAAGACATTAAAATTAACCATTAATGTTTGTTTAGTATCAATATCATTATGATTTTGCAGCATGGTGCGTACATCGTTAATAATCTGTTCCAGTTTATCACTATCATCATAGCGTATCCCAATAGTTTCTTTAATCCGTCGATTGGTCATACGTGAAGGATTTTCAACCGAGATAGTGGCAAAAGTTGAATTGGGTACATAAAGAGGACGCTTATCAAACGTACGTATCATGGTTAAACGCCAGCCGATATTTTCTACCGTACCTTCAATATTTTTATCAGGAGAGCGGATCCAGTCACCTACGGCAAACGGCCTGTCAAGATATAACATCAGACCACCAAAAAAGTTTGACAGCAGATCTTTGGCGGCAAAACCAATAGCCATACCACCAATACCACCAAAGGCCAGCACACCTGCAACACTCACCCCTAATTCCTGAAGCAGAATCAATGCTCCGGTAATAACAACAGAGACTCTGATCAGCTTGGTTATCGCCTGAACGGTACTGACATCATAGTTATCTTCGCCTGCACGACCTATTTTTATAATATTATGTTCAATACGAACAATCATGCGTAATACAAACCAGGTCAGGATAATAATAATACCTACGTGGCGGGTGGGTTGAACAATAGAATTATAAACACTGACATCATTGGCATCTGCAATGACACTGGCAGCGATAGAAATTCCCCATAGCCAGATAAAAGCAGACAGGGGTTTTGACACGGATTCTATAAAGGCATCATCCCAGGGATTTTCTGTTTTTTTTAATTGGTTATGAACTTTCTTTAGTACACGTTTTTTAATAACATCAAATATTAATGCAATAAATACAATTAAAAAAACTTCACTAACCCAAAGACCATCGCCACGCAAAAATTCAAGTTGTAATAACCATTGTTTTAATTCAAACTCAGCTGATTCCATACAATCCTCTAACTATTTATTCATTAATTACTGTAATTTGTCGGGTCTAATAAATCTAATGAAGGCTCATCAACATATTTTTCTAATAGTGATTTCGCTTCTTTCCAACGTGGTTCGCTCACCAGTGTTTCCCGACTAATGGGGTGCTTACGATGTAAATGAGCCAGACGCAAACTGGATGCTGGATTTTCATAACCAGCCAGACTTTTAACCACATCCCAGGCTGCTGTGCGATTATTACAGACAAGGATCATATCACAACCAGCATCTAACGAGATTTTAGCACGTTGAATATAATCGCCTGCAATCACCGCCCCTTCCATACTGAGGTCATCACTGAAAATAGCGCCCTGAAAGTGCATTTTATTACGTAAAACCGTTTTCATCCAGAAACTGGAAAAACCTGCCGGCTGTGGATCAATACGTGAATAGATAACATGAGCCATCATTAAGGCATTAAGACCGGCATCTATCATAAATTGAAAAGGTCTGAGATCATCCATTTCAATCTCACGCAGGTTACGCTCATCAATGGGCATGGCCACATGTGAATCAGCAGCAATGGAACCATGTCCGGGGAAATGCTTGCCCGTTGCCTGCATTCCCGCTTCATCCATACCTGCAATAAAAGCCTGAGCTAGTTTACCAACAACAAAAGGATCCTGATGAAAAGCTCGATCACCAATGACAGAGCTGATTTCCTTATCAATATCTAATACCGGCGCAAAACTAATATCAACACCGGTGGAACACACTTCACTGGCCATTAGCCAGCCGCATTGCTGTGCCAGACGCAAAGCCATTTTTTGATCCGTATCATAAATCTCACCAAAGCGGCGCATAGCAGGCAAAATGGTAAAACCATCTTTAAAACGCTGCACCCGCCCGCCTTCCTGATCCACTGCAATTAACAACCTGGGCTTTTTAATCGCCTGAATCGCCTGCACCAGCTTTTCTAATTGTTCCAGAGAATGATAATTACGGCTGAATAAAATCACTCCGCCCACTAAGGGATCAGATAGTAAAGCCTTATCATCAGCAGTTAACTCCTGCCCTGCGATATCCACCATAACCGGACCAAGCGTCATATTGTTTCCTTAAGCCTATTTAATTATTATTTTATTAAAAAGAACATCAGTGTTCCCCTTTTAACTCAACCTCGGAACTAATCGGTTCATGAGAGCACTCATAAGGTTCGCCAAAGACTTACCTGTCATAATT
>JAHXIM010000010.1 GCA_025655635.1 gamma proteobacterium symbiont of Lucinoma myriamae
ATGCCAAAGACACTTCTTCCATAAACCAAGCAATATCAATACTTAGTGCGTACTTTTACTCTATTTCTTGAACAGAGTTCAGGTTAAATAGTATGCAGGAACGGGGTATTTTTGATTCGCTGCGTGCCTGGTTAATTCGTAAGGGGTTTGGCTTTCGTCAACTGTTTTGGATGACTGGTTTTCTGGCCTTCTTTATTTCTCCTGTCGCCGATAATTTAACCACAGCCTTACTCATGTGTGCGGTTATTTTAGCCGTTGGCAGGACGAATTCACGCTTTGTGACTCTGGCCTGTATCAATGTGGTGGTTGCTGCTAATGCTGGAGGTGCATTTAGTCCATTTGGTGATATTACAACCTTAATGGTCTGGCAAAAAGAAATACTGAATTTTAATGATTTCTTTGTCTTGTTTATACCGTCTCTGATCAATTTTATTGTTCCTGCTGCCATCATGCATTTTTCCATTCCTGATGAACACCCGGGTGCTTCAGACAGTATTGTTATTATGAAGCGGGGTGCCCGACGTATCATTATGCTTTTTTTAATGACGATTATAAGCGCTGTCAGCTTTCATAGTGTTTTTGGATTGCCTCCGGTTATCGGTATGTTAACGGGTCTTGGTTATCTTCAGCTATTTGGCTATTACCTCAAACAGACCAGACAGAAATGCGTTCTGCATGAATGCAGACAATATGAAAGACAGGGAGCTGAACTGGGCGATGTGGTTGCCTTTGATGTATTTGTACCCATAGCAAGGGCAGAGTGGGATACTTTATTATTTTTTTACGGTGTTGTGCTGTGTGTCGGTGGTCTGGGATTTCTGGGCTATTTATCACTGGCTTCAGAGCTCATGTATCATCAATGGGGAGCCACTTATGCTAATATTAGTGTGGGTATTTTATCGGCCATCGTTGATAATATTCCGGTGATGTTTGCGGTGTTGACGATGCATCCTGATATGTCAGCAGGGCAATGGTTATTAGTGACATTGACTGCCGGAGTTGGCGGTTCACTCTTGTCCATTGGTTCGGCGGCAGGGGTTGCTCTTATGGGACAGGCGCGAGGACAATACACCTTTTTCAGCCATTTAAAGTGGACGCCGGTTATTGCTATGGGATATTTTGCCAGTATTGGTACTCATATGTGGCTTAATAGTGCCCTATTTTAAAAATAGAAAGTTAAAGTAAGAAGTTAAGAATAAAAAAGCCCTCTGTTTAGAGGGCTTTTTTATTACTGTTAATAATGTCTGTTGCTATTGTTTACAATGCAGCCATTATTTCTTCTGTTACTTCACCAATTGACGGGCCGCCGTCAATTGGAATGACTTTAGTTAACTCGCTATGTCCTTTGAAGAAATTAACTGCAGCCATAGTACCTGTGTTTTCATCATAATAAATATCATGACGCTTATCAATGGCCTCATCGTCCTGATCGTCAGCACGGGCAGATAGTTCACCGCCACAAACACGACAGACCATTTTACCGTCTTTTTCTGCGGGTTTAATGGCATCAAAGGCAATATGATTAGGGTGGTTATTATCATTTGCACATAAGCGACGACCAGTAATACGAAGTTTTGCAACATCTCGATCTAAAACGATTTCAATGACATAATCTAAATGTATTTTTTCATCTAGTAACGCTTTGGATAAGGTTTCTGCCTGAACTTTATTGCGTGGAAAACCATCCAATAACCAGCCGTTTTTACAATCATCTTCTTTGAGACGATCCAGGATCATTGGAATAGTAATACCGTCTGGTACTAAATCACCACGATCAATATATTCTTTTGCCTGTTTACCTAATTCTGTACCGCCGCCGATGTTTTTACGAAAAATGGCACCGGATTCAATATGAGCAATATTGTACTTTTCCTGAACGATTGCGCCCTGAGTACCCTTACCACTACCATTTGGTCCAAACATTAATATATTCATATAGTTCCCTTTTTTTATTTGTACAATTTAAGTTAATACAATTTGACTTAGTGACTCGCTAAAATTTAATGGTTGTCATATTACTATGCAATTTATGGTTCGACAATAGCTTAGTGTATTTTTCCACTTGAATCCATTTGCTTATATACCGTATCAGGAATATTTTTTGCCCCGGAAAAATCAGTGTTTTCAAATAAAACATTGTCAAAATGAGCATCTTTTAGATCAGAGCCAATCAGACTGGTGTCAGTTAATTGTGAACCATTTAATGTGGTTTTATGCATAATTGTTTGATTTAGATTGCTTTCTTCCAGTGCAGCACCAGTGAGATTAGAACCGCTAAGATCGACATTCACTAAAATAGAATTAATGAGCACTGCGCGTAACATTTTGCTGTTTTTGATTTCACTGCCCGTTAAATCAGTCTCTTCCATATTGATATCTTTCATATGGACTTCATTAAAAAAGGCATTGTGTGCTGTGGCAAAGTTAATTTTTGTACCAAACATAAAAGCTTTACTCAGGTTGGCATTATTTAAATTAGCGCCATCAAACTGAGTGTGGAATATATTACTTTCCTGTAAATCGACGTTTTTAAGATTACAGCCGGAAAAATTACTCCATTTCAGACTGGACTTTCGGATGCTGGCGCCTTCTAAATTACAATCAGTAAATTGTGCATTGTCTATTTTTGTGCCATCCAGTTTCACGCCACGCAGATCGACATTAAGGATTTTTTTTCCTGAAAAATCACAATGACTTAAATCAGTGAAAGGTTTAGGCATGTCACAATTGCCTTTGTGCAAAATACTTTTTTCATCGGGATGATTTTCTGCCATACTAACGGCAGAGAATAGAAACAAACAAAAGAGTAAAAAGGTGAAGCGCATAATGTATGTAGTCTTAGCTTTTAATAAGCTATTTAATGTATCATTAAAGCTAACAAATAGCGCTGATCTATATCAATTATTCACCATAGCGTTATGCTTAATATTATGCTTGCTAGTATATTAAGTTGTTGTTCTATTATTCTGATTTTAAACAGTTTATTGTGTACGCCCGTCATGGGCATAAACTAATGGGGTGTAAGTCCCCTGTAGGAGGATCACCGCTATGTAAATTGTATCCAACCATT
>JAHXIM010000447.1 GCA_025655635.1 gamma proteobacterium symbiont of Lucinoma myriamae
ACTTGAGTTATGCCTTAATCAAGTTGGAATGACGCATCTACAAGCACCTTTTTAAAACACTGTTGATTTAAAGGGGAACACTGATGATAATATTGACGATAATAGAACTAAAATGACCACATCAACTGCAAACACAAATAATAGCATTCATTCAATCATTTCTTTGCTATGCAATCGTCATTTCCTGGTGACTTTTTTTATGGCATTTTCTGCCCTTTTGCTCTCATTACTCTCATTTGCACAAACATCACCAATCATTAGCTCAGAGCTGGATAAAATACGACATCTGGCACAGCAGGGTGACTTAAAGTCTCAAGTTGAATTAGCTACTGCCTATGAGCATGGTGAAGGTATCACAAAAGATCCTCAAAAAGCCATACAATGGTATTGTAAGGCAGCAGTAAAAGGCTCTAGTGATGCGCAGATCAATTTGGCCTGGATGTTTCTCAATGCTCGCGGCGTAGATAAAGATGAAGCTCTGGCAGTACGCTGGTTTAAGACCGCAGCAAAATCCGGTGATAAATATTCTCAACAAATGTTATCCCGCCTTGATGAAAACTTACAGACCAAAAAAACTGTCTGCGTTGTACTGCCCACACCTTATTGGGAAACAAAAAAATGCTCAAAATCCTGTCGTAAAATCGTTAAGCTTGTCACCGAAATTGCCCCGGGCTATAACATAGAGTCTCGTTTAGTTTTGGCCCTTATCCAGCAAGAGTCCAATTTTAAGAGCAAAGCGCGTTCACATAAAGGGGCGATGGGGTTAATGCAGTTAATCCCGGAAACTGCAAAACGTTTTGGGGTAGACAATGCGTGGAATGAAAAACAAAACATAACCGGAGGTATACGTTATCTGGCCTGGCTATTAAAAGAATATCAGGGTAATGTAGCCTTTGCTCTGGCAGGTTACAATGCCGGTGAAAATGCGGTTGCTCGTTATCATGGCATCCCGCCTTATAAAGAAACGCAAAATTATGTAAAGCGCATCATGAAAGTTTACGGAAAAACTCACCATCCTTATGAACAACACCTCACAATGAACGTGCGCTAATGAAAAGTCACTGCATCATATGAATAAGCACAAAATCAGCTTGAATAATTAAACAAAAAACCTTATGCTCTGCCTCTGTTCAATAGAACAACTATTTTTTACCACTTCCTAGACTAAATTATCAATGAATAGCATATTTCAGAATCCGATCATAATTATTTACCATGGTAATTGTCCCGATGGCTTTGCTGCTGCCCTGGCTGCACAATTATTTTTTAAACAGCAGGACGACTATAATTCTTTTAAAGACAAAATCACGTTTCACAAAGGCATCCATGGTACAATACCACCTGATTGCCAGGGTAAAGAAGTGTATATTCTTGACTTTAGTTATAAACGTGAAGATATGAAACAACTTTGTCAGCAGGCAATTAAGGTCACTATTATCGATCACCATATTACTGCGTTAAACGATCTTAAAGACTTAGACAAAGAGCATGATAATATCAATATAAATTTTGATCTGTCTCAATCAGGAGCTGTACTCACCTGGAAATTTTTTCACCAGTCTCCTGTACCAAAATTATTTCAACATATTCAAGATAATGATTTATGGCAATTTGAATTAGATAACACCCGTAGCGTTATTTTGGCCATCATGTCTTATCCCATGAAGTTAAAACTCTGGGGCAGCTGGCTTAGAGATGCTAACGCTCTGGAGACATTGCATAACGAAGGGCTCATTCTACAACGTCAAATCAACAAACAAATCAGCCGTTACAAAAAAGCTGCTCGAATGGGAAATGTCGCTGGTTATATCATACCCGTCGTTAATGCGCCCAGCAGTATCGGCAGCGAATTATTACATCAGCTCTCCGATGGTCACCCCTTTGCCGTAGCTTATGAAGATAAGGCGGAACGACGTGTCTGGCAATTGCGTTCAGGCGGTGAAAAAGCAATTGATGTTTCACAAGTCGCTCTACAGTTTGGCGGAGGCGGTCACAAAAATGCCAGTGGTTTTGCTACTGAAATTTTTGATATTGAGATTTTTCCCAACAAAGCTAATTAATCATTACGAAATTTTTTCATCTATTTTTGTCATCAATTGCTTCATCTCTTTTAATTCAGCCCGTAACACCAGTATTTCATGCTGATAGACCAGTTCCTTAGACGTTTCTGGTTTATCAATATCATCTGACTCGTTCTCTTGTCCCTTTATGGTAAAAATGGCATCAACCACCAAACCAATAAAGAGGTTCACCATAATAAAAGTCACAATTAATATGTAAATAACAAAGAATATCCAGGCATAGGGGTGTACTTCCATCACTGGTCTTGCTATTCCCATTGACCAGCTTTCCAATGTCATGATCTGAAATAAAGTGTACATTGACTCACCCAGAGTGCCGAACCATTGGGGGAAGGTCATACTGAATAAATTGGTAGAAATAATGGCGAAAATATAAAAAAACAAAAGCAATACCAGTGACACAGAAGCCATTCCCGGGATCACACTCAAGATTGCAGAAACTATCAAGCGCATTTGCGGCACTATAGTCAGTAATCGAAAGAGTCGAAGGACCCTGAGTACTCTGAGAATTGACAGGCCTTCACTGGCAGGAATCAATGAAATGGACATCACGAAAAAATCAAATAAGCTCCAGGGATCTTTAAAAAACGCTAAGCGGTGGACATAAATCCTCATGCTGATCTCAATAGTGAACAGAGCGACTACAATATTATCCAGATTCTGAATCAGCAAACCATATTCACTCATAATATCTTTAGAGGTTGCCATACCTAAGGTAATGCCATTAAAAATAATCAGAAAAGTCATCAGTGTTCCCCTTTAAATCAACAGTGTTTTAAAAAGGTGCTTGTAGATGCGTCATTC
Organism: gamma proteobacterium symbiont of Lucinoma myriamae; assembly: GCA_025655635.1. Classification (GTDB taxonomy): domain Bacteria; phylum Pseudomonadota; class Gammaproteobacteria; order GRL18; family GRL18; genus GRL18. Next base: position 2,886 of record JAHXIM010000447.1, read on the forward strand.
CAACTTGATTAAGGCATAACTCAAGTTTTTTCAGAATTAGCAGAGAGGCAAAAAATATATCTCTGAGGCAATTATTTTGGAAAAATAATTTTTTTTAAAATATAAGTCAAAAAAGACTTGCAAACATAAAGTCAATTTTCAAAATTTCTCCGTTTTATAACCCTATAAAAT
>JAHXIM010000163.1 GCA_025655635.1 gamma proteobacterium symbiont of Lucinoma myriamae
TGGTTGGATACAATTTACATAGCGGTGATCCTCCTACAGGGGACTTACACCCCATTAGTTTATGCCCATGACGGGCGTACACAATAGAAAAAAACAATGCCATCAATAAGGCAAAAAATGCACCGGTGATCACTGATAACGTGCCACCAATTACACCTTTTTGAGCCGGATGCTGTGACGTTTGTTTAACTGCTTGCTGTGCCATTAATCATCCACTCCCATCGCATCATCTGCATCAGCGCCAAGACCACCACTGTGTAAGCATCTAGTTTTTACAGGCACAAATGTTTGTTTCTCCTTTTTCTCAGGCGATATAAAATAATGGTTATTGGTCGTTTCATCAGAGAGCTGCCACCAGTTATCTGAGGTACGATAGCGTTGGCGCATATCATTAGAGATGGCCTGTAATTCCTTCGGCATTCCTTCATCACCCGAATCATCAGGCAAAGGCATACGGATCTTCCACAAATTTCCACCCTCCAGCATGGCAAATGCCTGCCCCTTGGGTAAAGCCATGATCATATTGGCTTCAAGCATCGCCTCTTGTGTTACGGAGATACGATCTTCATTACGTGACGTAAAATCCACATCACTGCCGGGATCAGAAGAATCATTGGTACCGGAAACCTGCATCAATGTCTGGATTTCAACTCGGGGTAACTGCGTGGTCAGCATTTCCGCTGTTTCCTCATCTTTAACCCGCAGCATAATCAGGGTATTAAAGTTACCGGCAACCTGAGAGGCTTTTGCTTTACTGCCTACCCGTGCTTCTACATCGGCCCAAACCTGTGTATAGGCTGTGACCTGAAAATTCGCACCACCGGCCTTATTCAATAAGGGAATAAATTCATCACCCATCAGCTCATTAAATTCATCCGCATGAATACAAGTCACTGTTTTATTTTCAGGACTGTTTTTCATTTCATTTTCCGGCATTCCAATATCCAGACCATGCTTATAAATTTTACCGGCTTGCGAGGTGAGATCAGCAAACATGGAATTACCCACAGCGGCTGCAACCTCTGAATCAGTCAGTGCATCCAGTCCGACATAAACAATCGATTCAGAGGTGATCACCTGTTTCCAGTCAAAGATTGGTCTGGGATCGTCGGCATCCAGGTAATTGGGTGAGATCAGCTCAGCCACCGCACCGGTCGTGAGTTTTTCCATCAGAGGTAATAACGATGCCACTAACTTATCAAAGTAGGATTTGTCATACTCAAAGGTTTTCAACAATGCAGAGGCAACGAGATCAATCACATCCATATCACGAGCATATTTAATCAGGGCATGTGCCTGATTAGAGCGATCTTTCATCTGTCGCGGCACTTTGAGATCACCATCTTCATACATACGTTTAACCGTTTGTACCGGAGCCTGCCAATCCTCATTACCCACTTTCTGAGTCAGTACAAATTCAAGATAATCAATCAACAGAGGCTCAATATCCTGTCCATACATCATGATCATGTCATAATCAATGCGACGCCCTAGTGCGTTAGCTGCTTTAGCAATCACATTGACATAACGCCAGACAAATTCCCGAAACGCAGCAGATTGTCCCTCTCCAGGTAATTGACGGGATATACGAGAAGCCACCTCGGTGATACGAGAGAAATCCCCAACCGGGTTATATCGCGCTGAGATATCAGGATGTCCTAAATGAAATACATACAACTTATCCAGACGACCTGCCCGTTTCGCTTCCAGATAAATTCGACGCAGCAACTCTGCATCGCCTTTGGGATCAAAGACGATCACGGCATTACCACCTCGATGGATATCCTGAGTGATCAGGATCTCAGCCAGGCGAGTTTTACCTACCCGTGTGGTCCCTAAAACCAGGGTATGACCCACCCGTTCACCTAAATCTGAATAGACTCTTTCTTCATTGGGTTCAACTGCATGAAGCTGAGGCAAACCACCCACAGGAGGATAGGGAGCCACTGGGTTCCACCAGGCGGGTCTGGCAGTGATCTTCATCAGCGCTTTCATGACTGGTGTATGTTCCCATTGCACCTCTTTTTTTCTCACCCATAAAATATGCGGCGGTGGTCTGATATACGCCTCGACTTCAGGACGCTGTGTATCTTTAAGCCGTTGGGTATGTTTTTGTGTCCAGCGAAACCCTAAACCCAGATACATTTTTTTAAGGCTCACCGGGATCTGATCAGGGCGCAAAGAAAAACCCGGCACTCGTCGAATATTGCGCTGATAACGTAACACCCATAATGCCTGCTGAGTGCGTTCATATCCCATATAACCCAAAATCAGTGCCATGGTGTAACCGATTTCCGCAGACATCATTAATGACCAGGGAGCCAACACGCACACCAGGCTGGAACCTAGAAATACGGTAGCAGAATACAGTTCCACAGGCGGTCTTAACCAGGCATCAATGGGGTAATCATTCAGCTTCATTGCTCGATACCTTTTGATCTGATCAACACGGGATAATGTTTTATTTTTAACTGTCTGGCCACATCATCACCTGACATGGCCAACACCTGATTATCAGGCAGAAATGCCTGTATTTTTTTAAACTGTAATTCAGTCTTGACATTAACCACCATGATCATGGCCCCCTGCTTTTCCAGCTTCTTTTTTTCATCTTCAGCCATTGAACAGAAGCCTTGTCGTAACCCACCAAAGCAATGGCAGCTGTCATAAAAGCGTGTTTTTTCCAATGACGCGACTGAACCCGACCCGGTGTCAGCAATTTACTTTGTATCGGTAAGCGGTTCTTCAATGCGTATTGAGCAACCTGTTCACGATTAAGAGGTTCACCTATGGGACTGTTTTGAGCGGGCTCATCCATCGTGATCCGTTCAAAATATTTAGCAGGAGACACACCACCGCCATGATCGGCAATTTCAATTAATTCAATTTTTTTTAATACCTGAACGGGCTTTGCTGGTTCAGCACTAGCTAAGCCAATCATCTGTCCCAATAACAACATCCCGATCATCAGTGTTCCCCTTTTAACTCAACCTCGGAACTAATCGGTTCATGAGAGCACTCATAAGGTTCGCCAAAGACTTACCTGTCATAAT
>JAHXIM010000563.1 GCA_025655635.1 gamma proteobacterium symbiont of Lucinoma myriamae
CTTGAGTTATGCCTTAATCAAGTTGGAATGACGCATCTACAAGCACCTTTTTAAAACACTGTTGATTTAAAGGGGAACACTGATGGATATTCATAATGCTCAGGCCGTTTTGTTAATCGGCAGTAATCCGGCAGAGGCCCACCCTGTGGCTATGCAGCATATTATGAAAGCTAAAGAAGAAAACAATGCACCTATCATTGTTATTGACCCGCGTTTTACCAGAACGGCAGCTCATGCGAAGCATTATCTGAAAATACGTCCCGGTACAGACGTGCCTATTGTCTGGGGTATGCTGTGGCATATTTTTGAAAATAAATGGGAAGATAAAGAATTTATTAAGCAGCGTGTTTACGGCATGAAAGATATTCGTAAAGAAGTGGCTAAATGGACACCGGAAGAGGTAGAGAAAGTCACGGGCGTGCCTGAGAATCAAGTTTATGCTGCGGCCAAGGCCATGGCCAACCATCGACCAGGAACCTTTATCTGGTGTATGGGTGGTACTCAGCATACGATTGGTAATAATAATACCCGCGCCTATTGTGTTTTTCAGATGGCATTGGGCAATATGGGGGTCTCTGGTGGTGGTACCAATATCTTCCGTGGTCATGATAACGTGCAGGGGGCGACCGATCTGGGCGTGCTTGCCAATACCTTGCCGGGTTATTACGGTTTATCCTCCGGTGCCTGGAGCACTGGTCAGGGGTCTGGAATCTTGAATATGACTGGGTTAAAGGCCAGTTTGACAGCGGCAGCTATGAAAAGAAAAAGGATAAAGGTATTCATGTAATGAACACCAAAGGCATTCCAGTCTCACGCTGGATTGATGGTGTACTTGAAGACAAAGGTAATATCGTACAAAAAGACAATGTTCGCGGTATGATTTTTTGGGGACATGCACCTAATAGCCAGACCCGTGGTAAAGAAATGAAAAAGGCGATGGAAAAACTGGACATGCTGGTTGTTGTCGATCCTTATCCTACCGTTTCAGCTGTGATGCATGATAGAACTGATGGCGTTTATTTATTACCGGCGGCAACTCAGTTTGAAACCTATGGTTCCATTACCGCATCCAATCGTTCCATACAGTGGCGTGACAAGGTTATTGAACCATTATTTGAGTCATCACCGGATCATACTATTATGTATAAACTGGCGAAGAAGCTGAATATCGCCGAGCAGATGTTTAAAAACATTAAAGTAGAAAATGATGAACCACTGATTGAAGATATCACTAGAGAACTCAATAATTGTTTATGGACAATCGGCTATACAGGTCAAAGCCCGGAGCGATTGAAAAAGCATCAGAAAAACTGGGGGCAGTTTGATTACACCACCCTTAAAGCGGAAGGCGGTGCCTGTGATGGTGATTATTATGGTCTGCCATGGCCATGTTGGGGAACGGCTGAGATGAATCATCCGGGAACGCCTAACCTCTATGATACCAGTAAATCTGTTGCGGATGGTGGTCTGACTTTCCGTGCACGTTTTGGTGTTGAGCGTAATGGTGTCAATCTGCTGGCAGAAAACTCTTATGGTAAAGGCTCAGAGATTAAAGATGGTTATCCTGAGTTTTCAGAAAAATTATTGAAAAAGCTGGGCTGGTGGGATGATTTGACTGATGCAGAAAAGAAACTGGCGGAAGGTAAAAACTGGAAAACCGATCTTTCAGGCGGTATTCAGCGAGTTGCTATTAAGCATGGCTGCTCACCTTTTGGTAATGCCAAGGCAAGAGCTATGGTGTGGACTTTTCCGGATCCGGTTCCTATTCACAGAGAACCTTTGTATACCAGTCGCCGAGATTTGGTGGAGAAGTATCCTACCTATGAAGACAGAAAATCCTTCTGGAGACTACCCACTCGATATGGCTCAATTCAGGCCAAGGATTATTCCAAGGACTTCCCGATCATTTTAACATCTGGTCGATTGGTGGAATTTGAAGGTGGTGGTGATGAGACTCGATCCAATGCATGGCTGGCAGAATTACAGCCGGATATGTTTGTAGAAATTCATCCTCGTGATGCCAATAATGCCAATATCAAAGAAGATGATGATGTCTGGGTTGCGACACCTGAAGGTGCACGAGTCAAAGTCAAAGCTATGATCACTCGACGTGTCGAAGCCGGGGTTGCTTTCATGCCTTATCACTTTGGCGGGGTGTTTGAGGGTAGAGACCTTAGGTCCAAGTACCCTGCAGGTTCCGATCCGTATGTTCTGGGTGAAGCGTGTAATACGGCTATGACCTATGGCTATGATTCTGTCACACAAATGCAGGAAACTAAATGTAGCCTGTGTCGTATAAGTAAAGTATAGGGGAATATCAACATGACTCGTATGAAATTTTATTGTGATGCTGAACGTTGTATTGAATGTAATGGCTGTGTCACCGCATGTAAAAATGAAAATGAAGTTCCCTGGGGTGTTAACCGTAGACGTGTTGTCACGATTAATGACGGAGTGCCGGGAGAACGTTCACTTTCTGTGGCCTGTATGCATTGTTCTGATGCGCCCTGTGCAACAGTTTGTCCGGTTGATTGTTTTTATACCACTGACGATGGCGTGGTACTGCATGATAAGGATATCTGCATAGGCTGTGGTTATTGCTTTTATGCCTGTCCTTTTGGAGCGCCTCAGTTTCCCGAAGATGGGGCATTTGCATCTCGTGGAAAAATGGATAAATGTACATTTTGTGCCGGTGGTCCTGAAGAGGACAATAGTGCTGATGAATATCAGAAATATGATGCTAATCGACTGGCAGAAGGCAAACTGCTTTTGTGTGCAGAAATGTGTTCCACTAAAGCATTACTTGCTGGTGATGCCAGCGTGGTTTCAGATATTTACCGCAAGCGGGTTATTAACAGGGGAGCCAGTGTTTTGAATAAGGGGGTTTCTTATCAAAATGCATCTCTTAGATCATCATCTGCAAGAAAGGATAAGTAGTTAGTCAGTCCTGAAAAACATATTATCTATTTGAAATGTAAGGAATTATCCCTATTTTTGAGTGACCAGATCGACCAGAAATGTTATAATA
>JAHXIM010000507.1 GCA_025655635.1 gamma proteobacterium symbiont of Lucinoma myriamae
ACCATCACCGATCGCCATTTGGGCGAGTTCAGTCCACGTGACTTCAGCTTCAACAGTACCTCCCGCCAGCTCTGTGTGGACTCCCGCACACAGCTTCGTCAGCTCTGCTCTCTGTCCGCTGTAGACACCGTCTGCCCACACATACACCCAATGGTCCTTATCCAGGCGCTCCTCGCACCAGCTCCGATATTCTTCTGCCCAGACCTGCTTCAGACGCGATACCGTGCTGGCCGACAAGCCTGCTGCATCCGGACCCACCAGCACTTTCAGGGCTTCACCCATCTCACCACTGGAAATCCCCTTCAGGTAGAGCCACGGCAGCGCCGCTTCCAGTGACTTCGTCTTGCGTACATACGGCGGCACCAGAGCTGATCGGAACGTAACCGGCTCACCGGTCTTCGCTCGAACTTTGGGGATCTCGACCGTGACCGGCCCCAATCCTGTCTGCAGTTTACGAGCTGGCAGATGACCATTACGCACCACACCCGCCTTGCCATCCTCTGTCCGTCGCTCGGCGTGCTCCGCCAACAGCTCTGCCTCCACCGCCTGGTAGATCAACTGCTCTGCACCACTTCTCAGCAACTCTGTCAGCGGATCGATAATCGTATCTCGACCTGCCAGCTTAACAACGTTATTCTTACTCATGGTGGCGTATCTCCAATGGTTGTTTTGATGTCTCGCAACAACAAATCAACCAGATACGCCACTCTTTTTCAACTACTCAAACACCAGATTCAGTTATAACTCATCTCAGAGTTATTGTCAAAAGTGGTGTTTAGCCAGTTGAATCAAGCGGCGTCCTGATCGTTTGCTATCACTTCAATACCATTTTTAAATTTGGCTCTTCAGGAAAATTAGTGGGTAAAAATATAGCGAATTTGAAGCAAGAGAGATAGTTTTCTGGAATTTATAGGGTAGAGCATTCTGCCCCCACTCTGAGAAGATGGAAGTGCGAACTCACCATCTAACAGAGGAAAAGGAACAGGATGCAGATCAAGACTATCCTCAATCGAGTCCAGAAATTCAAATCATTTGTGTACGGAGCGGTACGATTGGTGGAAGGCGCCAAGGTGCCGACACTAGAAGTAGAGATACGGCCTCGGTCAAATAGCCGCCCAGTATGCAGTGGTTGCGGCCATAAAAGGCAGGGGTATGATCGGTCGCCGGAGCGGCTGTTTGAGTTTATCCCGATGTGGGGGCATAAGGTGTATTTTCGCTATGCACCACGCCGAGTTGATTGTCCCAGCTGCGGGGTTCGAGTAGAGCGGATGCCCTGGGTAGTGGGCAAGCACCGACTAACAGAAGCGTATGCTTGGTTCCTAGCTGATTGGGCGAAACGACTGTGTTGGAAAGAAGTGGCCGAGGCGTTTCATACCACTTGGGATCATGTGTTCTGTTCAGTCGAACGGGCCGTATTCTGGGGACGTGAACACCAGGACCTATCAGGCATTAAAGCGATTGGTGTTGACGAAATTGCTTGGCAGCGGGGCCACCGCTATTTGACGCTGGTCTACCAGATTGATGAACACTGCAAGCGGCTATTGTGGATTGGAGAAAAGCGTACAGTCAAGACATTGCTGCGGTTCTTTCACTGGTTTGGCAGGGAGCGAGGTGAGTCTCTGGAGTTTGTCTGCAGCGACATGTGGAAGCCGTACCTGAAAGTAATTGCCAAGAAGGCGGGGCAGGCTATCCACATTCTGGACAGGTTTCATATCATGGCCCACCTGAGCAAGGCGATTGACGAGGTGCGCGCTGGCGAGGCGCGAGAGCTGAAAGAAAAAGGCTATGAGGCCGTACTGACAAAAACGCGCTGGCTACTGCTTAAGCGACCAGAGAACTTGACGGAAAAACAGGACACTAAATTGGCGGAACTACTACAGTACAATCTGAGGTCGATTAGAAGCTACCTTCTGAAGGAAGAGTTTCAGCTCTTCTGGTTGTACACCTCACCCTACTGGGCAGGTCAGTTTCTGGATAAGTGGTGCACCAAGACTATGCGCTCGAAGATTGAGCCAATGAAGAAAGTAGCCAAGATGCTAAGGCGGCATCAACCGCTGATACTGAACTGGTTCCGGGCGAAAAAACAGTTTTCCAGTGGAATTGTTGAGGGTTTCAACACCAAAGCACAGAAAAGCGTACGGTTTTCGGACCTACCATGCGGCTGAAATCGCCTTGTATCATGCGCTTGGCGCGTTATCCGTACCAAAAACTACCCATGAATTTTTCTGACGAGGCAAATAAATCAGCTAATGTGGGAAAATAATGATTTAAGGCTGACATTAAAGAGTGAACAGCAAGATAGAAAAGATTTTTCACAGGCATTAAGTAATTATATTGGCAAAGAAAACGACAAAGATTACTCGTTAAGTATTTTAAATATTAAATCAATACACTTTAAAACAAGGCTGAATTTTTAAATGGATGATAAAATGAAAAATATAAAATCAATTCTAGGTGAAGTTGTTACCGAAGAGAAAGGGTTGGTTAATGCTAATAAACTAAGAGATAAATTAGAGCTTGATCATAAAGAAAAGAAAGAAAAAAGTTATAAAAAAAAGAGGAATTCTTTTCAAAAAGATTTAATTAAGACTGAGAAAAAACAGGTTACTAAACGAAAGTTTGAAAAAAATTCTAAGCTTGAGCAATTAGATATGTTTTCAGCAGTTATTGTAGATGCATCAGTAAAAGACGATGCAGCTACTATGTCAGTTCAATTTTTTTCATTAAGTAAAGTTAAAGATGATGTTCCAAGAACATATAAAGATGAAAATGGAGGTGACATATTGAAGCTTGAACCAAGTGGAAGAGGGCTGGCAACAATCTGGGATAAAGACATCTTGTTATTTTGTATGTCTCAAATCATGAGTGCTATTAATAAAAAACAAAAAATTAGTCAGACGCTTAAAATAGATACATATTCAGTCTTAACTACGACTAACAGAGGTTGTGGCCGTGGTTCATATGAAAATATTGAAGATGCTCTTATTCGTTTACGTGGTACAACAATCATGACAAGCATCAG
>JAHXIM010000445.1 GCA_025655635.1 gamma proteobacterium symbiont of Lucinoma myriamae
TATAAGGGTAGACAAACGAAATCGCTGGAATAGACCCAAGTACAATATGGCTTACAAAAGAGTGGGTTGAATCCTTAAGTTAATGGCATTGGTCGACTCTAAGCTGACGGTCAAATACAGATCACTTCAATCTAGATCTGCTGAATACCCTGGACAATAAACTGCACAGCAATAACTGCCAGTAGTAAGCCAAAGATTCGGGTAAATACGCGAATTCCCCCAACTCCGAGAATGCTTTTAATAACTGTAGCAAAGCGAAAGGTTAAATAAACAAGAATACAGGACAGGATAATCGCCAATAATAATATGAGTGTATCGCCAGAATATCCTTCATTCTGGCGCCAGACCAATACTGCAGTTATAGCACCAGGGCCTGCCAGCAGCGGTATTGCCAATGGTACCAGAGCAACATTTTCTTTTTTTAAATGCTCTTGCTCCTCTTCTGTAGTTGATTTTATATTACTTGGAATCAAGCACAACATTTGTAATGAATAGATAAAAAATATCATTCCTCCGGCAATTTGAAAAGCGGCCAGACTGATATTAAAAAAACGTAAAACAAAATCCCCGGTCAAACAGAAAAAAATTAAAATCAGTGCAGCAGTAAGACATGCCGCTGCCGCAGTGTTATTACGCTCATGGGATGTGTGTTTTCGAGTTAAAAACAAAAAGAAGGGTAAATTCCCCAGTGGATCCATAACTATCACCAGAGGAATAAAAATCATCATAAAATCTTTGAGCATCATTATGAAATGTTTTTCCTAAAGTAGTAATGAATGAGAAACTTAGTTTCCTGCACTTATTAACAGTATAGTATGAGATGACTGTCTTTTATATTTTTTCAGAAAGTTACTGGCTTAATACCATAAACCAGAAATACGTCTTCTGGGGTTTTTCTTTGGTGCTGTATCAAGCCATGTGTCAGTATCGTCTGTATTAAATATCCCGGAATGCTGAGGAAATTCCTGGGCAATATCATTCAATCTGCGTATTCGGCTTTGTGTTGTCGGATGTGAACGTAATAAAGAAGGGTCAGGCACTTTGTGTCCCGGCAATAATATACGTTCAATCCAGCTATGTTGATAATACTCAAGTTTGTTTAATGCCGAAGCCAGTCCCAGAGGGTCGCCTGTTAGCTGAGCGGCAACCAGATCGGCACTGTATTCGCGTGTGCGTGACAGAGCTAACTGCAAAAGTGCACTGATATTCGGTGCCAATACAAGAATTATCAGTAACAACCAGGGTACGAGCTGTTCATATAAGATTAGCATGGGCAGGTATAATAGAATTAATAGATAACCGCTTAATGCCAGAAGGCTTGTTAATCGACTCAATACATCGGCGATAAACATTACCCATAAATCATGATTGCGAATATGACTGATTTCATGGGCGAGTACGGCAGTTAATTCCCGGTTGTCCAGGCAGCGTAATAAACCATCACTTATGACAATACAGGTGTCTTTTTTTAAGCCGACAGTAAAGGTATTTAACACCTGACTAGGGAGATAATAGAGTGCGGGCGGATACTTGATTTGTGCTTTATCAACCAGTTTATAAAAACCATTATACAGTTCAGGGGCCTGCTCAGGGTGTATTAATCGGGCACGGTATAAGCTTAGAATAAAACGAGATGATACTCGCGGTCCAGTAATAATAATCAGCAGAAATATGGCAAAGGCCCCCAAAACGCCTGCAGGTCCGGCGACTGAGAAGCCAATGAGAGCTAATAATCCCAGCATAGCGATTAACAGCAGTAATGAGTGCAGATAATTTTGATGTTGATAAGATTTAGCAGAAGGTATATTCATAAGTGATTTTTATTAATGTGATTTTGGCTGATAATTGCTCAGACACCAATCAGCGGCTTCTGTAATGTTGTTGACAATAATGGCACCAGAACACACCAATCTGTTTTCATCACCGGAGCGGTATTTACCCGTTTTAACCAGGCCGCCTTGTAATCCGGCTCTAATCGCACCTAAAGTATCAGAGACATAGTCATCACCAAACATTATGATATGTTCCTTTTTAACGCCAAAATCACTATAAACCTGATAAAAAAATCAGCGGATGGTTTACCAATAATGGTGGCTTTTATCTGAGCCGCATATTCTAATACCGTAACAAATGGACCAAGATCCAGGCTCATTCCAGCAGGTTCTTTAAAGTATCGGTTATTTCCCATGGCAATGAGAGGCGCGCCTTTCATCAGTAGACGAAAAGCCTCGTTGAGTACATTGTAATTAAAAAACTCTGCAGCATCGCCAATAATCACAGCATCAGGTGATTGCCCTGTCAGGTTTTCAAATTCATCCTGAATATTGGGGTGAACCAGTAAGTGGGGAACCAGATGATTGTTTTTTAGATGATTAATTACTGCCTGGACAGGAGTATAGATACTATCAAGTTCAATATGAAAGCCAATATCCTGAAGATCGTTATAGACCATAATTCGAGAACGGCGTGTGGTATTGATAATAAAACGCAGAGGAATGTTTGCTTCATGCAAACGTTCAACCGCCTCAATTGCTCCCGGAATAAGCTTGCCGCCAATATAGAGTACGCCAGAGAGATCAAATAATACTGCTCTAATCATATTGAACCCCTTATATTGCTATACTGGAAATGCACCATAATAAAATGTTGAGTGAGTGTCCATCCATTTATTATTTTTACAATTAAATTATAGAAGTCTGATGCAAAATAGACAACAAAGCAGAAATAATTAAATCACAAGAAAAACCACGCATTGCTGATGAAAATGATTTTCAGGATCATTTTCCAGGCTGTGAAGTGGGTGCAATGCCACCTTTTGGAAACCTGTATGGTATCCGGGTAATCTTAGCGCAAACACTTTGCGGCTCAACAACAATCAGTTTTAATAGTGGTGTACATACTGAAATTATTCAAATGGACTATGATTACAATCATCAGTGTTCCCCTTTAAATCAACAGTGTTTTAAAAAGGTGCTTGTAGATGCGTCATTCCAACTTGATTAAGGCATAACTCAAGTTT
>JAHXIM010000448.1 GCA_025655635.1 gamma proteobacterium symbiont of Lucinoma myriamae
GCTCCAGCCTAGAGAAAAACAGTTCAATTATGAGAAGTTTGGTGCTGGATATTATGTCGTTGCATGGGCTACTGCGTTTTTTAGGGTTAAATATATGAGAGGAACAGCGTTTAATCTAATTAAAAATAATTAGATAGACCGTTATTTATTGGGGAGTGACCACAGCTTTTGTATACTGTTTTTAATAGAGCAGCGTTTTTGCTGTTCTATTAAAAAATCCCGTAGTTGATCGACCTTCTTTGTTTTAAGTGTTTTATGTTGTCTGATTTCGCATGCGAAGCTGAGATGATTGGAAGTATCTTGTAATCACATTGTTATTACTGTATAGTACGCATATTGTTGTTGGTACCGAAGTTGGTGAGTCTGGTGAGAATGGTTTCACTGTTTCTTTGGCCCAACAACATACCATGCCTTCTTTGCCTTATCGTGAAGAAGTTCTTGTGAATGGCTTATCTCAAAAGAAAGCCTATACCGATTTGTTGGAGTAATTATGGTTTTATATATGCTTCTGTTTCTTTGGCCCCTATAATGTACGATAATTTAAAGTTATCGTACATTATAGGGTAAAATACAGGATTTGACCTACTGAATAATAGCTGACGCATATGCCCACCGGCCTATACGAGGTTTTTGGTGGTCTCTTCTGCCCCGTGGATATGCAGACAGATAAATTACGTTAGTTAGTTTGCTAGGGGCAGTCCTTGCGCGCACCAGGTATCCCCGAACCTTCCGCTCTCACTACGTTCTCTTGTGCCGGCCTGGTGGTTCCCGCATAAGCACTAACTTGTTTTAGAAATAAAAATAACTCACCATCTGGGAATTTCTTTTTCGTGGTCGTTCAGCTAGCGACTCGGATATCCTATTCCAATTCCCCAGCATACTTGGCAGTGAAATTACGGGTTCAATAGATCGAGCGGTCTGATTGAGGGCAAACTTAAACTCTCTCCAGGCACTGTGCGGTTTTGAATTCCTCCATGATGTATCCCCAGGGAGAAACGGAGCAGGCATGTTCTATTAGTTCTCTACAATCAATGCGACCAATAATTTACCATAAAGGCCACGCCTTTGCGCTTTCATCATCCTGCTTTGGAAGGTGGCCAAGCTGAGCTATCGATTTAAACCGCTTGAAAACCAATTCTACTTGCCATCTGATGCAATACCACTCCAATACCTATGAGGGTGAAAACTCACTTTCTGGAAATGTTGTGAATAAAATTATGTACTTTGCGTATTCCAGTGTTTCTGGCTTAGTTTCTCGACCCTTCTTAATGGCTTCTTTCTTGATTTTCTCTTGCGCTAGCTTTGCCGCTTCCGCGCTCTCGCGTATAATACAGAGCCTCCCTATAACACGAGATTTACCCTAACTGTGATGAAAGATTGTCTTTCAGTCGCATGATGAATACCATTGGCCGTGGAGTATCCCCTATCCGCTAGAACATAATCACCATCCTGGATAGCGAATTGAGAGAATGACTCACCAGTGCCAACACCTTCAGTTTCAGTTAGCTTAAAATAATCACAGCTCAGTGAGGGCAGGGATACGCTGTAATGAATTTGCCAAAGGCTTCCAGTCTTTCCTGGCTCCTTGACAGTAGTTGCATCAAAAGCTCTTACCTGAAAGCTTTCGCTTGAGGATACTGCCACCCCGCGCTCCTGGAATAGTGCAACGCACATGGCATATAGCCAATTCTTAGATTTACGTAGGCGCTTCAACAATGCGACGTCAGACAAATCAGCGATACCTGCTTCTTTTGCACGGACAACCGTTTCACGCAAAGAGTGCCCGCATCCGAGATGGATCAAAAGTGTACGCAGCAGGTTCTCAGGAGATTTATCTTTCCTTAAGCCTTTCAGTGCACCGCTATCTGTAGCCATCCCGCGCCAGCCAGCTGGGAAAAATGATAACAACAATGCCCAATCTTCATCCACCGCACTCACCCCGCCTGAAAAGTCACAGGGAGATGATACGTTTAAATGCCCCTCAAAACAAGTTAGCGCTTATGGGGGTGCCCCATGAGGGGCATTCCTACCGTGACTGTCAAAGATCGAGTGTCTTTTAGGTCTGGGACGCATAAAAGACATCACGAGATCAAAGACTCACTTGCTATTTTGGACAGCTGTTGTCGAATTTTTTTAGATTTATTCCCGTGGCCGTAGACTTTATTCTAATGGTGAGGATACAATAATTTGGTGGGTTAAATTCAACAGGTCCCAGTTCTATTCTTTTTAGGCAATTAGTCTCGCCTGAGATATGTCCAGAATAGTCCTTAAGATCGAATCTTTGAATTCCTTCATCGATTCGATGCTCCCAGCCATCGGTGGCTGGGAGTGTCACGCATTGACATGCCATAACCACAAGACCAGTACCTTTTCACGGCGAGAATGTCCTAGTAAGTTTACCCTATGGATTTGTCTTCATAGGGACACTGAATGATACCGGTAATGGACTATATTACTTGTCAGCCGTCTTCAATATCCGTCAATGGGCTGTCTCAGGTCGTGGCAGAAGGGATTAAGGAGGAGGATGAACTTTACTTTCAATCGTATGTTTATATTGTTCGCTATCATGGGAAAAATGATGAACAGCAGCTCTAGCGACGGCGCTGGATTCGGCTTCAGGTCCGGCGTGGTTCCTAACTCAAAAAAACCGAGCCTGTGGCCGCTGAGGCGCCTAGGCTTGGCGTTTTGACTTGATCCCACCATACGTACCGCTAGGGCATGGGCATACCGCGAGCAACTGCGCGAGATCCTCGGCCGCAAACAGATCCAAGCAAGTCTTTGATCTCATGATAGATTTCGGGACATTCAATAAGGGAACCGTTTACATTCTTGAACTTTAAATCATCGATTTTCTTTGCTTCACAATCAGAGAGAGGTATACGCGTAACATTCAACGTCCCTTTCCCCAGATAATAACCGATAATCCTATAAAAATCAGTTGAAAATGGTCTATAATCATAACCCATTGAAATTATAGTGAAATATCATGATATTACCACCAAAAATCAT
>JAHXIM010000299.1 GCA_025655635.1 gamma proteobacterium symbiont of Lucinoma myriamae
ATAGTTTAAAAAGAAATACTTAACACGGTTAAGCCTGGAAAGAATAAATTAAGTTATGTGCAGAGTTGAAGATGAAGCAGGTGATCTGGAAGTCATTGCTCTGACAGAGTGGGATGCAGAGCAATGAGTCAGCAAAATCGTGGTTTATAACATTGACAGTTATTTTATTTTGCGAGCTTCCAGATAAAAACGTTTTTCATCGGCTTCACCCATAGAAAATGTTTTTCTGGGTAGTGCACCATCAAAAATTATGGTTTTAAATAAACTATGCTTTGAAATGGGCGGGAAGAAAAAGCCCATATTCCCTTCTTTAACACCCAGTTCTTTGACTACATCATCACCATGAATAAAATCAACTTTACCGCCATTCTTATCCAGATAATCAGTTAAAAAAGACTCAATGGTGGCTAATTCAAGGGTAAAGACAGGGTTTTCGATCTGAATATAACCATAACCATCGGCATCATTAAACGGCACAATATGAACGTGATCCAAATCTGCTATCTTTGCTCTGCTCATGGTATCCTCAGCATCTTCACAACGGCAAATACTACAGTTGCCGGCAAAATGGCTATGCATATCTTTGAGCAGCTGCTCAGGATCGACATTGAAAATAACACGATGAATAGGCTCAAACTGCAAACCTTCATCATGAATATTAACCAGTTCAACTAATGCGTAGCGAGCAGGATTATCCATCATTGCATGCGGAAACTCAGCATCTTCCTTAATTTTTTCCCAAATGGCTTTGGCTGTGGCTAAGGAGTGGTTACCATCACCCATGGCATACAAAAGAACATCTTTACCCTGGGCATTATATTTGTCCGCAAAAACGTCAGGTGATGCGAGTGTTTCTAAAGCATTTGCTACCTGTTGGATTAAGTCGGGCGTATCAATGGCATAACCTTTAATGTGACCGCTATTCATCATTAACTCAAAATCATAGAGTTTTTCAGGGTTTTGTTCAAATAATGGTTCAATGACAGTACGCTTAGGATCATCAATAAGCACCATAATATGAGGTAATTCAATCGCTGCATCCTGTCTTACTTTAATGCGTGGCGGCAGACGGTCAACAATAGTGCCTTCTGTGGCACGAATTAATGTTTGTGAACCCTTATTAAAATCATACTGCTCAAGATCGATGGCTACCACCAGTCCTTTTCTTGATGCTGCCTGAGATGTTTTTCTATCAACCAGAACAAAGCCCTTATTTTTCATGGCTTCTAATACGCCGTCATCAAGGTATTGCTGCATGGTGCTATTGATGTTTTCAATGCGCTGATCGCCATCGTCATCTTCAAGAAACACTTCAGGAAAAATAACATTTAAAGTAGAAGGCTCATTATCGGTGGTTGTTTTAGACTCTGCCCAATACTCAGGCTGTGAGGTATATTGATCACAAGCAACAACAGACCATTTATGCAGATCGATATTCTTATTGGGTAATAAAATTTCTGGAATCTGTAAACCAATTTTTTCAAGATTCATTTTTTTCTCCGACAACGGTATTGTTATTAGGTTATATTAATAAGTGAGCTCAACGAGTGAGCCTATCCAATGCTTCAGTATATTTAGCTGATGTATTTTGTACCACTTCATCAGGCAGTTCCGGGCCGGGTGATGTTTTATCCCAATCAAGGGTTTCAAGATAATCTCGCACATATTGCTTATCAAAACTTTG
The DNA here is from genome assembly GCA_025655635.1 of gamma proteobacterium symbiont of Lucinoma myriamae. Lineage (GTDB taxonomy): Bacteria > Pseudomonadota > Gammaproteobacteria > GRL18 > GRL18 > GRL18. The sequence goes on from JAHXIM010000299.1 coordinate 1,685, forward strand.
TGGACTGGAACCTGCCTGATAAGCATCTGCCAGCCAGAATCGGGAAGAGTCTGGTGTCAGTGCTTCATCAATCAGAGTCAGACGATTATCACTGTCTACACCAAATTCAAACTTGGTATCGGCAATAATAATACCTCTGGGCAGTGCATAGCTGGCGGCCTGAGTATAAAGCTTCAAACTGATGTCTTTGATTTGCTGAGCTAAATCTTCACCCACAAGGTCAATAGTCGCGGCAAAATCAATATTCTCGTCATGCTCACCCACCGCAGCCTTACTGGATGGCGTATAAATGGCTTCCGGCAGTTGTTCCGCGAGCTGCAGTCCTGCGGGTAATTTGATACCACAGATTGAGCCATTGGCTTGATAATCTTTCCAGCCCGAACCGATGATATAGCCGCGAACAATCGCTTCAATGGGTAAGGCCTTGAGTTTTTTGACTACCACTGCCCGGCCTTCAACCAGTTCACGCTCAGCAGTATCAGGAATCGCCTCTGCTAATGACATGTCTGACACCTGATTGGGAATGGTATCACCAAAGTAATTAAACCAAAAATTAGCTACACGGGTCAAAATAGCCCCTTTACCGGGAATAGCGGTGGGTAAAATGACATCAAATGCAGATAATCGGTCAGTGGTGACTATCAGCATGTGCTCATCACCAACCGCATAAATATCCCGCACTTTGCCGCGATGGATCAAAGGCAGGCTTTTTAAATCGGTATCAAAGAGTACTGGAACCATATTATTCATCAATTGTTAAATAAGAGACTGATAATTATAAAACATTGACTATAAAATTGCAGTGGCTAATCCAAAAGAGATCAGAGCGTGTTGAAATCATTCTTTGAAATAGTGAATAATACGATTTTCTAACCAGTATTGAGGCTTTAAAAAATGGCCGCTGACAAAGCCAAGATGACCGCCGCATGCATGTATTTCAAGGTGTACATTGACTGGCATGCTGTCTTTATCGGGTAAGATATCAGGTGACATAAAAGGATCATCAAGGGCATGAATGATTAATGTTTTTGTGGTGATGTTTTTTAAAAACTGTTTTGAGCTTGATTGCTGGTAATAGTCAGCAGCAGAGCTGAAGCCATGAATAGGTCCAGTATAGACATCATCAAAAGCCCAGAAACTTTTTAACTGGTTGACTTCTTTTTTATCGAGACCAATCAATGATTTCATATCGTACTGGTTATATTTTTTTAATAAGTTGCATTTGAGATCTTTGAGTAAGCGGTATTGGTAAAACCTGGAAAATCCCCGGTTCATCTGGTTGGCGCAAATATCCAATTGCATTGGTGCAG
>JAHXIM010000377.1 GCA_025655635.1 gamma proteobacterium symbiont of Lucinoma myriamae
TAACAATATGATCATGAACAATAAAAATAGAATCAATATTGTACGATAATCTATTGTGTCATTGAGATTGTCTTTTTTCAGGGTCGACTACGTAAAGTTTATCTATTCCACCAACGTTTTTCATTCTATAAGCTCCGTATAAGTTCATTTATTTGTGTAAGTGGGGTTATTGTGCCATATAAAAAAAAGCGTTAAGTGATAATGTCACTTAAAACGCATTTTTTTAAAGAATAATGATTTTTTATTTCAGTTGCAGTCAGAGGCTTATGTAATGATGTTATCTAAAGTTCTTTGTTAGTGGAAGTAAGGTTGCTAAAGCATCATGGTTAGTAATTTCAATTTTACCCCGACACAGTTTTACCCAGCCTTTATTTTCAAACTCTTTTAATTGTCTGCTAATCACTTCACGAGCTGAACCTAACTCTGTTGCTAAGGCTTGATGGGTTGTACGAATAGGGGTATTGACTGAGCCATGTTCCAACAAGAATTTAGCTAATCGAATATCAAGCTTGGCAAAACTAATTTCTTCAATCAGAGTAATTAGTTTAATGAGGCGGTCACCATAGGAATGAAAAACCTGCTTTCTAAAGGCCTTTGATTCACCCATATATTGTTCAAAAATGGGTTTTAGGTATAGCTAATGCTAAAACATCTGTTTCGGTAACGCCTTCAGCAGGATAGTCCTCAGAGGAGATCAAGCAACTGGTGGTTAGCACGCAGGAACCACCACTGGTGATATGATAAAGCACAATTTCACGACCATTTTCTGCACGAGTGATGACTTTAACGGAACCAGAAATAACCAGTAAATAATTAAGACACTGATCACCTTGATGAAATATAGTGGTTCCTTCCGGGATGGTCATTTGCTGACAGTGATCAAGTATATTGATACCATCCTTACCTTTTGCATCGTTCAGTTTTGGAAAAAGGCTTAAAATTATATTTGTCAGTTCCATGGTTGTTTATATTCCCCCTTGAATATTTCTTATTTCTCTTTTGATAAAAATGCCTGAAACTTTTTATTCATTCCTCTTTTACCTTGCAGACCCCCAGTGTGTATGGCAATAATTTTACTGCCTTTGGGGAAAAAATCCTTGTCAACCATGCTTACCATAGCACACATCATTTTAGCTGTGTAGACTGGATCTAATTCTACCTGATATTTTTTTTCGAAGTCATGAATAAACAGTGCAAGTTGTTGATTAATTTTACCAAAACCACCAAAACTCCAGTCATATAATAATTCCCATTGAGTAATTACGGATACTTTTTTTTGTGTATTTAAAAGTTCATGAATGGCTGATTTTAGAAACTGACCGCCTTTCATTGCTGGAAAACCAAGTACTTTGGTTTTGTGTGAGTTTAATAAATTAAGTCCGGTGATAATTCCAGCCATTGTTCCACCTGTGCCGCATGGTACACAGACATAATCCGCATCATCGGGGATGAATGAAGCAATTTCTGAGGCTCCTAAAACAGCCAGGGCATTGGTACCGCCTTCGGGGACAAGGTAAAATTGGTCAGCTGACTTTCCTTCACAAAAAGGATCTTCCGCGGCAATTAATTCTTTAATTTGTTGAATAACTTCTGGTTGATGCTTATTTCGATAGGTTTGGCGATTAATATAAAACAGCTTCATTCCCTGGTTAGTGACATCGGACAGTGTTGGATTAAGCGGCAGGTGCTCTTCGCCGCGAATGATGCCGATGGTATTAAAACCATTGGCTTTTCCTGCGCTGGCAAGTGCATGCAAATGGTTGGAATATGGCCCGCCAAAGCTGAGCAAGGTTTTATAGTTCTGTTTTTTTGCTTCAATTAAATTATGCTTAAGCTTAAACCATTTATTACCGGAAATAATCGGATCAGTCTTATCTGTTCTTAAAATTTGCAGCGTTAAGCCTTTTTTTATGAACAAAGGATGTTGAATTGTTTCTAATGGAATTGGAGGCATTGGTTTTGTATGCAATTATTTTCTAAATAAGATCAATGTTTAGTGTGAATGATATTATAATGTTCATAATTTTAGAATTACAATCATTTAAGTCGCGCTTATGGTTTGTATTCAGGACTTAATTAACCCCCAAATCTATTAAATAATGAAAAATCAGTTACCACTTTCGCTTCAGGCTGCAGAACATGCAAGTTTTGATAATTTTATTGCGGGTGAAAATCAGCAATTAATATTTTCTCTGCTTAATGAAAATGAGCAATTGATCGTTGTATGGGGTGATGAGGGCACAGGTAAAACTCATTTACTTCAGGCTCTATCAAGTCAATATCAGGCCAATGGCCTCAATGCTCTTTATATACCTTTACAAATTGATGATGATTTTTCCCCTGAGTTATTAGGGGGTTTAGAAATGATGGATCTGGTTTGTCTGGATGATATTCATACCATCTCGGGACATCAGGAATGGGAAATGGCTTTATTTCATTTTTTTAATAAAATCAGAGAAAATAATGGTCGTTTAATTCTTGCGGCAAACAATAGTGCGCTTAATTTAGATATTCAACTACCTGATTTAAAATCACGTCTAAGTTGGGGGCTTACCTATCAGACACAAAAACTGTCAGATAAGGATAAAATTAATCTCTTAAAGCTCAGAGCACATAAAAGAGGTTTTGAAATGACGGATGAGGTCGCTAATTATTTATTAAAACATGCCGCCAGAGAGTTGTCTGCGTTGATTAAATTGCTGGAAAAACTGGATTATGAAAGTCTGGCAAAACAACGAAAACTAACAATCCCTTTTATAAAGAGTTTCTTGTAATCTATTGATTATTAAAGATGTTATGTTGGTTTTTATCTTCAGGTGTTTTGTTGATTTCCTGTTTCATTGCTTCTTCTTTAACTCGTTGTTTAAATTTTTTCTTAAAGATTCTTGCGTACATAACACAGCCTAAGTAGTCAGCCCTGAAAAACATATTATCTATTTGAAATATAAGGAATTATCCCTATTTTTGAGTGACCAGATCGACCAGAAATGTTAT
>JAHXIM010000334.1 GCA_025655635.1 gamma proteobacterium symbiont of Lucinoma myriamae
ATAACATTTCTGGTCGATCTGGTCACTCAAAAATAGGGATAATTCCTTACATTTCAAATAGATAATATGTTTTTCAGGGCTGACTACTTAAGCTTCTCCCAATCTTGAGAAGTTGTTTATTGGTTTCTGCTGTAAACAGTACTGTTAAAAACTGGAAAAGTTACACTGCAAGAGCCACAAACTTCACCAATCCCAGAAGGAGCATAAATATAAGCATATAAAGCCCACGCAGCCACACATGCCGGTTTTTATATGGTTCTATTATATCATCATCCATTTTCATCTAACCCTTTTTTGTTGATTAGAGATCAATATAGTGTTGCTTACAGATGTTATCAATATCAATTTTAAGGTGTGAGCAATGCAAAAAAAACTGCAACGCCCAGTACAACCGTAAGGCCTAAAAGTAGTGTTATTATTAATTTTTTTGCTTGAATAAAAATCATCATTTTCTCCTTAATCCTTCCAACCACCAAAGCCGGGGATCAGAATCTCTTTTTCACTAAAAGAACCCCTTTCAGCCTGTGTATGACATGCCTTGCATTTGCTTATCAAGCCAACTTTTGGATTATCCTGCACCATCTTACGTGATAGTTGATTATGCTTCTTGATAAAATAGGGCGTTTCACTGACTCGCAGCGGTATCTGATCAGGCCGCAAAGAATTCATGATTTTTTTTGAACGCTTGTAATTAGCATCGTCAGCGGCATTTTTTATCAGATAGTCTGTGAGACGATTGGCGTCCTCAAGAGGAAGCTCGGCATTCTCTCCAAAATGCTCTTCAAGACCAGCCATTACTTTTGTCCAGGAACGTGCAGGTAAAAGGCCTGGCTGATAAGGGAAGTGACAGCTGCCACATTCCTCCAGATACTGCGGGTTTGTAACCGGTGCGACACCCGGTGCTTTGCCACTACTTAATATGCGGCTAAAAAAGCCCGATTTATCATCATCACTGAATGATGCACTGCTCATGCCAAGCATGACGGTTGATAACAACAATAGGGATGCTGTAGATGATATCTGTTTCATAATACACCTCTCAATTTAAAGTTCAGTTGTTTAAAGGTTTTTAATAAAGGCAAGAAAATCACCTTTTTCCTGGGCGGTACATTCACGTCCCAGAGTCCACTTACAATTGCGGACAAACCATTTCTTGATTTTTTTTACCTTGGTAAACCGTTTCAGATTCACTGATGGTGCCATGGGTTCAATCACCTTGCCCGTACGCGCATGTTTACCCTGCTTTGTCAGATCAGTGGTATGACAGGTAGCGCAGTTACGCTCTTTGCCGGTTTTGGCATCAACAAAAGTTTTGTTCCACATGGCCTCGCCTGCAGTCGCGCTAAAAGAACCAGCCCCCTGGGTCTGATATTTAGCCTCCAATTCCGACACTGCATCAGCCTGAGCGTAGAACGGTATCGCAACTAATAATGCAGTAATAATGATAAGTTTCCTGTTCATGACAACCTCACATTTATCTGTTTATTGAACATTGATCATTCAATTGCCTCTTGTCCATAAGCTTACTGGATAGTGATGAATTGAAACTGAAAAATTATTTTATTTATTATATAAATTTAAGAAATTTGCCTTGATTCAGTTATTTACCTGGATTCAACTGATTTATTTGTGTTCAACGTCATCTGGAAGGTGCATGGCAGCATCTTCAAAAGTACCGGCCTCAGCATCCATATGACAGGCAGCACAATTTACCTTGCCATTGACTTTTGGGTGTTCCCATACCGCATCAGATATCTCCTGGTGTTTTTTTATCCAGTAACCTGTCTCTGTGATACGCAGCAGTATTTCTGTCTTTGCTATACTGCGGTTAATCTTCCAGGCCGCTTCAGTTAATCCTTGTTCTGCAGCGTTTTCAATCAGGAAGGCTTCGATTTTTTTCACCGTATCCTGTTCCAGGTACAGATCCTCTTCGAAATGAGATGCCTGCTGCTCCATCATGGATTTCCATGATCGGGCAGGCAAAAGACTGGGATGGAAGGCCATATGGCAAGCACCGCACTCTTCACGCCAGAGTGAATTATCGGGTAGTGCAGGACCATGAAAAGGCTGATAGAGTTGTTCAGGAGTTTCAGTCAGATGGCCCTGAAACCAGGACAGGCCTGCAGTGATGATGATCACCAGCATGATGACACCAATCTTCCAGTGTGAAGCAGTAGAAATTTCACCCGCATCAGATAACTTAAAACCAGTCAACATGGCAGCGACCAGATTCTCCCGATGCAGCAGACTCTCTACCAGGACTCCTATCAAATGGATAATGACTATCCCCAGCATCAGCCAGGCTAGCCACTCATGAAGCTCGTGAGCAAGACGTCCCTGCGGATAGTTCAGTAATCCGGCAAGTGGGCCTTGCCGCTCTTCACCACCAAAGGCAAGCAGACCGGTGACTGTGATTGACAGGCCCAGTCCCAACAGTAAATAAATAGCCCAACTCCCCGCAGGATTATGTCCAAGAAAACGGGGAGGACATTTATTCAACACCCCTTTGAGGTAATCCTTAACTTCAGACCAGTTGAAACTGAAGTCACGAAAACGGACATAAGGGCCGCCGATGAAACCCCACAGGATACGAAATAAAATCAGTCCGCCCATTAGATAGCCGACAAAAATATGAATATCCAGGTAACGGTTATCAAGAGTAAGCCAGGCTATAATAAAACAACTGACAAGAATCCAATGAAACAACCGAATAGGGATATCCCATACCCTCACTCTTGTCTCTTGTTTATTGTTGTTCTCTTGCTGTAGATTCATATGACTTTGTCCTTATAATGACTACTGTCATCTTATCATAACTACTGTCATCTTATCATAACAACATTTTCTTTAGTCTATCTATATAACCTGATCTGGATAAGAATCCAGGTCATTGCATTTAGATAGTCAGCCCTGAAAAACATATTATCTATTTGAAATGTAAGGAATTATCCCTATTTTTGAGTGACCAGATCGACCAGAAATGTTATAATA
>JAHXIM010000554.1 GCA_025655635.1 gamma proteobacterium symbiont of Lucinoma myriamae
ATCTCTTACTCCTGTTTATTGACTTTAGTTTAACTCTTTAGGAATATGAATTCTGATTTTGTTGTCTTAATTTTTTGGGGTATTATACTTTCCCCTGATTTAGAAAACAAATAACGTAACACTTTTGTTTATTAAATTAGTGGTCTATGTTTGAGAGACTCAGTTGATAATAATTAAATAAACATTTATTTTTAATTGAAGCTTGCAAATTTAATCTAATATATTATGATTGTCTTGTAAGTTATTGAAACTTTATGCTGAGTTGCTTTGTTTCCATTACTCAGTGAGTGTTTAAAATAGAGTTTGATGGTACTTTTTGAATAGTAAGTATATAAACTGATAAAGATTAGTTATTGTATGAGAATAAGAGTTTGTTCTCATGCTTTTCAATAAGTTAAGTATTACCATTATTGAACGACTTTTTAATAGTAATATTCTAAGAATAAAGGATTTAGTTTTGTCTTTTGCACAATTATTCGGAAATAAAGCACAAAATATGCTGGGTGTTGATATTAGTTCATCCGCAGTGAAGTTGCTTGAATTATCCAAAAGTGGTGACAAGTACAGGGTTGAAGCGTATACCGTTGAACCGCTGCCACCTAACTCAGTAGCTGAAAAAAATATTGCTGATGTTGATGCCGTTGGTGAAGCGGTAAGAAAAGCAGTTAAGCGTTCGGGTACACGCCAGAGAAATGCAGCATTAGCCGTTGCAGGTTCATCGGTCATTACCAAGATTGTTCAAATGCCTGCTGACTTATCTGAAGAAGAGCTGGAAAGCCAGATTATGGTTGAAGCTGATTAGTATATTCCTTATTCTCTTGATGAAGTAAACCTGGATTTTGAAGTACAGGGGCCAAGTGAAACATCACCGGAACATATGGATGTGCTGTTAGCTGCTTCACGCAGCGAGAATGTTGATGTTCGGGTTGCTGCTGCAGACTTAGGTGGTTTGACTCCTAAAATTATTGATGTTGAAGCTTATGCCATGGAAACCACATTTTCACTGATTGCGCCTCAACTGCCTAATGGTTCTGAAGGTATGACTGTTGCAGTCTTTGATGTTGGCGCAACAATGACCACCTTGAGTGTTTTACATGATTTGAAAACAATTTATACCCGGGAAGCTGTTTTTGGCGGTAAACAATTAACTGAAGAAATTCAACGCCGCTATGGTTTATCTTATGAAGAAGCCGGTATGGCAAAAAAACAGGGTGGTTTACCTGACACCTATATACCGGAAGTTCTTGATCCTTTCAAAGAAGCCATGACTCAGCAAATTAGCCGGTCATTGCAATTTTTCTTCTCTTCCAGTCAGTTTAGTTCTGTGGATCATATAGTTTTAGCTGGCGGTAGTGCATCAATCCCGGATATAGATCAAATGATTGAAGAGCGACTGAGTATTAGTACCTCTATCGCAAACCCTTTTGCAAATATGACTTTATCGTCCAAAATCAAGGCTCAGGTACTCAGTAATGATGCTCCGGCATTAATGATTGTCTGTGGACTTGCGTTAAGGAGTTTTGATTAATGGCCAGAATTAACTTATTAAATTGGCGTGAAGAAAAACGTAAGCAGATAGAACAACAGTTCTATGGCATGCTGGCAGGTGCTGCGATCATAGGTGCGGGCGTTGTTTTTGCCGTACAGTTACAGCTTGGGGCCATGATTGATTATCAAACATCACGCAATAATTATTTAAAAACTGAAATTAAGAAAGTTGAAAAGGCCATTGCTGAAATTAGGGCTTTGGAGAAGAAAAAGGCTGACTTATTAGCACGCATGAATGTTATTCAGGAACTACAGGGTAATCGTTCAGATAGTGTTCATATGCTTGATGAACTGGTGAAGGTATTACCGGAAGGTGTTCATCTTACCAAATTTAACCAGAAGAAAAAATCGCTTACCTTTAATGGTGTGGCTCAGTCCAACGCCAGAGTTTCTGCTTATATGCGCAATATTGAACGTGCAGAATGGTTAAAAAACCCGAACTTGAAAGTGATTCAGAGTGAGAAGAAAGGCGGCTCAGATGGTTATAGCCAGTTTACTATTACGTCTCAACAAGCTTCTCCCAATGATAAAAAGAAAAAAGGCAAGAAAGGGTAAGCACTATGAATTTGAATGAATTAGATTTTGAAAATATTGGTAGTTGGCCTTTAGGGGCAAGACTAGTTGCTGTTTTTCTTGTTTTTGCAGCAGTTTTAGGTGGTGGTTACTACTATTTTACTCAGGATAAAATTGCAGAGCTGGAAACTGTTGAAAGTAAAGAAGAGCCTCTTAAAAAAGAGTTTAAACGGAAGCAGGGAAAAGCTGCCAATCTTGAAGCCTATAAATTGCAAATGGTTGAAATGGAGAAGCGCTTTGGCTCCATGTTAAGACAGTTACCGCAAAAAACAGAAGTTGCTGATTTATTGGTAGAAATTTCACAAACAGGTTTAAGTAATAACCTGGAATTCAGCTTGTTTAAACCATCAGGTGAAATTCGTAAAGAATTTTATGCTGAACTACCCGTTAATATAAAAGTAACGGGTACCTATCATGACTTTGGTGGGTTTGCAACGGGGATCGCTGCATTACCTCGAATTGTAACCATTCATGAAGTGGCAATGTTGCCAGGGAAAAAAGCAAAGGCTAAAAATGCACTTGACGTGGATGTAGATAAAAAATTAATGATTACTTTAATTGCTAAAACTTATCGTTACCTTGATCAGGATGAAAATTCGACCAGCAAAAAGAAAAAGAAGAAAAAAGGTCGCAGGCGCAAATAATAAAAGCGGCGAGTATTTAATGAATTGTTAATGAATTATATTTTTCTGTATCACTTATAATTTCTAAACATAAGTACACAGGAAAGTTCGGGCGGAATAATAGAGATTTAGTTAGATGAAAAGAATAATACTGATCATCAGTGTTCCCCTTTTAACTCAACCTCGGAACTAATCGGTTCATGAGAGCACTCATAAGGTTCGCCAAAGACTTACCTGTCATA
>JAHXIM010000542.1 GCA_025655635.1 gamma proteobacterium symbiont of Lucinoma myriamae
CGACCAGAAAATCTGTGCTTATTGTAACATTTCTGGTCTTTATGGTCACTCAAAAACAGGGATAATTCCTTACATTTCAAATAGATAATATGTTTTTCAGGGCTGACTAATTATTATAGCAACAAAGAACAATAAATATAGTAGAGAGATAGAGACTTTTAAAAAGGTGTGAAGCAGTTAATGCTTGTAAACAGACATGATGGCCTTTAGTTCCTGCAAAACAATTGCATACTCATCATCGCTTAAGCTGTCTGAGATGCTGATAGCTTGCTTTTTCTCCATTGCTTGAATTGTTGTATTGACAGAATCGCAACCACCCTGGCATAAAATTTCAAGATATTTTGTGAGTTTTTGATGGTCCATCAGTGTTATTTTCTCAATAAATAATTCTAGAATTATACATGTTAGGCAGCTGTAAAAATAATGAATTAACTATCCATTTAGATAGAACTTATATGAGTTCTATACGGAATAAAAGGGATTGTATTTAAAAAAATGAACCAAGGAATTTTGTTCTAAATGATGAAAAATAAAATAACATCACTTTTTATTAAACTGGCACTTTATATAAAATAAAGACTATCGTTTTATGGCTTGACTAAAACCACGGTGATATTATCTTTACCGCCGGCTTCATTGGCCACATCAATCAAAGCCTGAGCTGTTTCTTTCAGTGTTTTTTTTCTATTTATTTTAAGAAGATGTTGTATCTCTTTGTCTGATAACATATCGCACAGGCCGTCTGAACACAGTAAGAAGAGTTCATTATTATGAATGGAAAACTTATGCTGATCGGCAACAATTCTTTTCCAGGGACCAATAGCATTATAAATAATATTATGCTTGGGTGCAGGGCCATCTTTGCCTGTTTCAAGCCATAATTGATAATGACTATGATCGGTACTTAATTGTTTTAAACGGCCTTCTCTAAAACTATAGGTTCTGCTGTCACCCACATTAAATGAATAGAGCTTTTTTTTACCTGAACTGTTAAGTGAACTAATCAAAAAGCCGCTTAGTGTGGTTCCCATTCCTTTGCCTTCAGGTAAACCTTTGGCAATATTATAGCAATGGGTCTGGTTATTGGCATCTTCAACGGCATCCTGTAATAAAGAGCTGATAAGCTTTGCGGATCTTCTTTCACCTTTTGAACTCACTTGTTTATAAGTGAGTTCAAGCTTTTTGAGGTGGTTAAAAATAGTTTCAACGGCAAGCTTACTGGCAACTTCACCTGCTTCGTGGCCGCCCATGCCGTCAGCGACAACAAATAAGCCAAGCCTTTCATCGATAAGATAACTGTCTTCATTGTGGTTTCACTTTTGACCAACATCAGAGATGCCTGCTGAATACAGGAGAATCGTATCAAGCTTATAGGTTAGTTTTTCAAATAGTTTTGTTAGCATAAGTTTATTTTAGTACTGAAGTAAAAAAAATCTGCGCAATATGAGGTATATTTTCGATTTTAGCTCGCCTTAAAGTGATAGTTGTCCATATTCCAACTCATTTATAAATTGCAATAAACCAGGGGATAATTCTTTTTCTATGGCATAACCGGGACGTTCAAGAACAACTTTTCCAGATTCATTTTCTACGCTGATAATGTAATCAGAATCAGTGCAGGCAATAAAAAAAGTGAGTGTCTGCTTATTGTGCAACTTGTTTAAAGCATGACCAATTTGATTTTCAATGAGCCTGTCCATATCTGCTTTATTCCAGACAAATAATAAGGTTAAGTTACCTTGTTGAAAAATAGCGTCAATCTGATCAGACCAGTAACGGGTAAAAAATAATACTATGTCTGTATGTAATTTTGTATCAAGTGCTTTTTCAAGACCGATCAGATCATTGTTTTTCTCTCTTAATACAGGTTGCCAATAGATAGAATCAACCATCTCTTCAGAAAGAAATGCATCACCCTGTTGACAAGGTGATGGCCAGTCAGGTTCATGTTTACTAACAGGTAAATGGTCAGTATCGGCATTAATGGTATTGATAAAACGTTTTAAAAAATTATCCAGACAATTATCAAAATGGCTGGTATCAGCTAAAGTTGATATTTTTACGGATGTTTTTGTTGTTGTCATGAGTTTCTTTTTATATTATAAAAAATGATTATTGAGGTTTGTATCCGTATTAATTAATACCTGACCCTTGCAAAGGTTACGTGCCTGCTGCCTTAATAAAGGAATCTGATTTTTTTCAATTTCTAACTGAAAAGTAACGTCTTTCTGGTAGTCTACATGATTGATAGTGATATTAGCAGTATTAAGGTAATGGCGAATAGATGACTCAAAAGGGTAGTCAAATTGAATTTTAATTTTTCTAGTGCAACGATTTCTTTAACTGATAATTGTTCCAGTGCTGCTTGAGTACTATTACTATAAGCCCGTATTAACCCGCCGGCACCTAACTTAATGCCGCCAAAATAACGGCTGACAACACAGATGATTTCACCGTAATGACTGTATTGCAGAATATTGAGAATCGGTTTTCCTGCTGTGCCGGAAGGTTCGCCATCATCTGAAAAACGTATAGCAGAAGCAGATAAAGGAGGGCAAGCAATAAAAGCCCAGCAGTGATGACGTGCATCAGGATAGCGTGCCTTTTGTTGTGCAATAACCTTAAAGGCCATGTCTGAATCGTGACTATGCGCAATATGAGCAACAAATCGGCTGTGTTTGATGTCAGTCTCCACCTCTATTGCCTGGGCGGGTATTGAATAGCGTGCAGATTCAGCCATAGACATTAAAAAAAGTATTATGATGCATCATTTTCTTTTTTTATTACTTCATATGTGGCCTTAAGCTCATCGTGTATAGATTCTTTACCAGCAGATATACTTCTTTCAATGGGAGAAGTTAAAACCGGTGGTAATTGTTCTTCCTGAGTTTTGCCTAATAGCTATTCTCTGCGTCGTTTAGCCTCTTCGATAGCTTGTTTTCTAGCTTCTTCTTTTGCTCTTAATAAAGCATTTTGACGCTCTAT
>JAHXIM010000536.1 GCA_025655635.1 gamma proteobacterium symbiont of Lucinoma myriamae
TAAGTAGAAGATAATATTATTCCTGTTTTGGACTTGAACTTTTTGGGTAGCAAGTGAGGATGTTTCAGCTGTTATTTTTGATATTTCGGTTGTTGTTTTAGATCTTTGGTTTTAAATATTTTGGCTGTTGTTTTTGATGTTTTTAGCTGTGTTGTTTTATGGGTATGGATTATTATAACTGTTTTTCAGATTAAGTCATTGACGTTATCTGAAAAATAAAGAAATGGTGCCGGCACCAAGAGTCGAACTCGGGACCTACTGATTACAAGTCAGTTGCTCTACCAACTGAGCTATACCGGCATAAATATTTTGAATTCGCGTATTATACATGGTTTACTAACGTGATCAACCTTTATTTTCACATACCTTAGATTTGAGTTTCTTTTGTTTTATAAGCTCTTGATATCTAGAAATATCGTGCGTTTTTTGGAAAATAACATGCAAATTATACAGGCTGTTTTTATCATTACTAATCGCTTCTATGGTTGTTAACAGGCCAACCGATTCAGCAATACCTGCAATTTTTTCAGCGGCTTTTTTTTGTTTAAAAACACCTAGTGCGATGGCATTCTTTCTTCCGTCAATAGACATAACATAATGATCGGTTAGTTTATTTTTATCCAGTAATGCCAGAGTCTCCTTTATTTTATCTTTGCTTTCTAAAGGAGGAATATAAATTCTATAATAAGTGATGGCAGAAGTTGTTTCGATACCAAAAGATAATTGATTGTTGTACTCTTTTTCAAGCATTAAACGAATATCATCCATTTTGTTTTTAGTAAACGGTCCAAGTGTATAGCATAGATTGGTTAATTGAACGGGTTGTTCCCGGGTAATATTTTCCTTACTATTGTCAATCGTTTTATCAATAGCGGAAGTATCATCTTGAGGTTTTGTAATTGATGCCGTTATTTGGGTTAGCTTATTTATTAAACTCACTTTACCCTGAAGTGCTTTCAGTTCAGTTTTGTCTAATTCTTCAAGGAGTACAATTTGCCCCTTATCCTTTGACAGATGTGGTTGACTAGTTATCTTTAATTCAACATGATAAAAAGTGTTATAAATAAAGTAAACGGCATTAATTAATAAAACACTTACAAATACCCATTTCATGATGTTTCCCTATCAAACATTTCTTTTGCAATAATTCTTAAGCCATCAAGTACTAATGCATCACGATGATGCATTAGGTGTCTAGTAAGACTCAATATCAGTTCTGCATCCCCGCCGGTAATAATACACTCCGTATTATCGCCAAATTCTAATTTAAATTCTGAGACAATACGCTCAATGTAAGCACTTATCTGATACAGAGTACCACCTAAAATTGCATCCTGCGTATTGATTGCAAAAAATGATGACTTATTATTCATGTTTTCGCTAGTATTTTCAACTATGGGCAAATTATTTGTTGTTAAGCCAAGTGAATGTCTTGCTGTAGTAATTCCAGGACTAATTAAACCTCCCAGATGCATGCCATTTTCTGATAACACATCAATGGTAACTGCAGTACCACAATCAATAACACAAAGGGATTGATTAAACTCTTGTCTTGCTGCAATCAAGGCCAGCCAGCGATCACACCCTAAAGTTCGAGGGTTTGTATAGCGAGTAGAAATACCATATTTATCTTGTTCGACATAAACAAGGTGTGCTTGAATACGCCAAAGGTCATAAACAGAATCTGAAATAATATTAAAAATAGTAGCATTGTTAACATTACTAACAAGCACTTTAGATAAAACACAATCTTGTAAATAATATCTCAGTTCATCATATAAATGAGTATAATCCAGGATATGATAGGATATATTTGGGTCTTCGAGATCGTTTACAATAGCGATTTTTAAACAACTATTTCCAGCATCTATTAAAATATAACTCACATTAGTCCTTAATCTGGTCTCTCATCAAAGCTTTGACTGATACATCTGCTGAATAAATTGTTTTTATCACTTTTTTTTCTGACTCATTGTTATTTTGAAATAATTCAGCTAATAAAGCACCATCTTGAGAAATACCCAAAGAAGTCGCGGTATAAGTGCAGTTCTCTTCTACTATATTAATTATACTACCCTTTAGATAATCTAACGGTGACCAATCTAACATAAACTCTTGAAAATCAAACTCAGACATACAATTAAATTTCTTTATGAGATCAGATAGAATATGAGATACTAAAGCGTTTCTATCAATCGTTTTTTTAGTCTCGTTATAAAGACTTGTCCAAGATTGATCGATTTCATGATTTAATTCCATATTGACATTCAAACCAATACCAACAGTTATTGCATGCCCATTTTCAATATTATAACGACTTTCTACTAATATCCCACCCAGTTTTTTCTCATCCAGATAGAGATCATTTGGCCATTTTATCTGGCAACCATCAATTCCAATTTTTATAAGGGTCTTACAAATTGAAACTGCCGTGAGCAGAGGTATAAAATGTATATTAGTAGAATCAGTTAAATGAAATTTAATTGATAGATAGATATTTTCTCCCAAAGGAGAAACCCATTTTTTTTCTTTTCGACCACTACCATCCGTCTGCGATTCAGAAAGTAATACACTATAAGATGTTTTGTTTCCTGTTATTGTTTTATTTGTAGAATCTGTTTCGTAAATAACATCAAGTTGATCAATAAGCCTATTAATATCTGAATTAAGACCTGAACGAATTTTATCTGAAGAAAGGGCAGAAACTCGTTTTGTAAGGCTATAACGATCATTCTTTAGTTTGATCTGTAATCCTTTTTCTATAAATCGTTGAATAGTTAGATCATTAACTTTATTAGCCTTTATATAATTTTGGCTGCAAATTTTTCTAAACAATTTATATTCTTGATCTAAATCCACCATAAATTTAATCTTTAGTTTTTTGAGAAAAAAGAGCAAAAAAAAAGCCTCAGAATCTGTCGATAATGAGGCTTTTTTTTGACCACGGATGGTCTTATGTCGTGCAGCACATGGG
>JAHXIM010000294.1 GCA_025655635.1 gamma proteobacterium symbiont of Lucinoma myriamae
TTTAAGGACACTTGAGATTATTGATGTGCTGGTGACTGGAGGGGCACCTGAGCAGGCGCACTCATAACTGCTAAGATATAAATGTCCTGCTTGCTCAATGAAAATATTAGGCAGGCAGGATTTTTGGACTCTTAATCTATTTTCGGGCAAGCTCCTAAGGATTTAACGTGGAAAATACCTGTGGTGCTTTGTTCTTTTCAGCTTCCTTTTCTACATTGTCTTGTTGCAGATATTTTTTTAGTTCTGAACTTAAATTATTACCCAGCCATGTTTTTTTCTCTTGTGAATATTGGCAGCTTTCCAGGTTATAAATTTCACTAATAAGTGTATCATTATTAGAATTGTTGCCAATCAGTTCAATGACAGGTAATAAGCCTGATATCATTGGCTGGTTAAAATATAATTGTGCCCATTGAACTAATGATTCACTAGTATTATAGGCATCATTATTTTGGCAATCTTCATATAACTGATGAAGATGCTTCTTGATTTCAAGGTCATTCAGGGGGGATTTTTCATCAACTGTCAGGTCTTTTTGGGGATGTTTGTTTTTTGCAGAGGCGACTATTAATAAGGCGAGAGTCATCAGCCATACAATTAATAAAGCGATACTCACCCAGAACCAAAGGTTTTTAGTTAACGCTGCTTCTTGAGACTGATGTATTGGTTTATTTGTTTCAATTTGGATTAACTGTTCACTATCAGGCTGTGCTAAAAGAGTACGGGCCGCTAAGCGGCTGGTTTCCTGTTGATTGCTTTTGGTATTCCACCAGTTAATTTTTATTTCAGGGAGTGTAAAACTTCCTGCTTTTAGCGGGATAATTGCAATAGTATCTCGTCTTACACCAATCACTTTGCCATTGACCAATTGATTGTTAAGCTTTTCTTTATCAGGATAGGCTTTTATTATTTTTGATGATGACACACTGGTTACGGGTAATTGTGAACCTAAAAGTCCCTTAGCTCTAACAATAATATGACGAGTAATGGCCTCGCCAACAATGATAGAATTGGTATCTTCAAGAATTTCAGATTCAATTTCCAGACTTTCAGCAGGTAGCCAGTCTTTTCCCGTATAATTGTCTGGTATTGCTAAAATATCAAGTGTAAATGGTTTTGTGCGACTAATAATTTGTCTTCCGGGTCTTGAAAATAAAGAATAGCTTTGACTGATTTCTGCATTACCGGTAAAAGTGAGTGATGGGATAGTTAATGAACCACTTTGCTGGGGATAAACAGCATAGCGGCGTTCAATAATATTGTAACGATTTTTACCAATGTTTTTTGAATAATTTGCATCATTACCTATTTTTTCAACAACGGTATTTTCTATTTCTAAATCGCTTAGGGTGGCATTAGAAAAACGAATGCGATGAAACAGCTGTACTGTGATCATAATTTGCTGCTGCACATAAAAACTTTTGTCTTGTGTATCAGATTCCTCAATATTACCTGCAAACTCAATTGTTAAATAAACATTTTTTCCATCAACACCAGGATTACTTGATTGTTTTTTTATTACTAAATGAATGGGTTGAGTTGATTCATTGCCCACTTTAATGACAGGAATTGTGAGCTCACCTGTTTTTTTGGGTAGTAATGTGGTATTCCATGTATGGGTTCGTGAGGCATTACCATTAATCAGACTATAGTTCTGACTTTGACTTCTACCCAATATTTGAAAATGATCTTCCAGCACACTTAAATCAGGATCCTCTGAACTACTATCTGATTTTATGACCAGCTGAATTGTTTCATCAATGCTGAGTACTGTACGACCTGTAGTTGCCGTTACTGCTGCTAAAATAGTGTTTGTATGTAAAAGAAAAAATAGAAATAATGTCAGCAGCCATTGATTTAATCTTAATTTGCGCTTTACCATGGATCTCCCTCATACTGAGCTTCTGTGTCTGCTTGTCTTTGTTTTAATAATGTATTATTACGGAATTTAACTTTTAATAGTTTTCCCGGATTATCTGGAATACGTTGTAACCACTGTTTTAGTGACTGCTGCTCTTCCTGATTTAATTGCGAGAGTACATCGCTGGGTGTGTCTTCACTACCTGGTTGTTCATCCTCATCTTTATTTTCAGTTTCTTCTTCTGCAACAGGCTCAGTCTGTGCCTGTAGTTCGGCGTCTTTGTCTGATTCATCTTGTTTAGCATTTTTTTGTTGATAATCTTCCGGAGACTTTGGTTCATTTGATTGGGGTTTATTTGATTCGGCTTCGTCAGACTCATTTTCTTCTTTTTGAGCATCAGATTCATCTGAACTATTTTTTTCTGAATCTTTAGAATCGGACTCATTACCCTTTGAGGCATCATCAGTACTGTTTTGTTGCTCTTGTTGCTGATTTTCCGACTGCTTATCAGACTGGTCCTGATTTTTATCAGATCTTTTTTGCTCCTGCTGCTGTTTCTTCTGCTGAGCTATTATCTCTTTCATATAGTCAAGATTTTTACTGGCATTTTCAAATTCGGGCTGTTTTTTGATGGCTTGTTCATAAGCATCAGCTGCGTCCTGAAATTTTTCCATATTGGCCAGAGTATTACCCTTATTGTAGAGACTCATTGCATCATCTGATTGGGAATATTGCTGCAGTGCCTGTGCAAATTCTCCGGCTCGATACTGAGCACCAGCCTTCCAGTTTTTATTAGTAAAACTTTCTGCAGCCTGTTGATAATTTTGTGAATTAAAGGCTTTTTGTCCTTTTTGATTCGGAGTAGACCAGAGTTTATCCCAGCCGTTACTTAACTTTTGGTTAAATTGTCCTATCCATTGCTGGTCTGTGTTTTCATCGGCATAAGCAGGTTCCATAATCAGATAAGGTGCTAGAAAAATAATTAACATAATACTCAATAAGCCTTTCCTGAAGCTCAGCAGGGCAAAGGGAATAAGGACTAATGTTAAATAAGCCCCGGCATCTACCCACTGTTCAAGATGATCATCCTGCTCAATAGCTTGTTTATCAA
>JAHXIM010000366.1 GCA_025655635.1 gamma proteobacterium symbiont of Lucinoma myriamae
GATCTTTGCCTGCTGTTGAGTACATTTTTTTCACCAAATCGACCAGAAAATCTGTGCTTATTGTAACATTTCTGGTCTTTATGGTCACTCAAAAATAGGGATAAATCCTTATATTTCAAATAGATAATATATTTTTCAGGGCTGACTAATTATTGATACCTAGTAGTTCAACATCAAAAATAAGCACCGAACCCGGCTCAATTTTACCCATCGCTCGATTGCCGTAAGCCAGATTTGCAGGGATAAAAAAACGGGTTTTCTCACCAACAACCATTAATTGAACACCTTCAGTCCATCCGGGGATTACCTGATTTAAAGCAAAACTAATGGGCTGTCCACGATCAACAGAGCTATCAAACACGCTACCATCGATAAGCGTTCCATGATAATGAACTTTTACTGTATCTTTAGAGGCAGGGTGTTGCGTTCCTTGCCCCTGGGTAAGAACCTGGTATTGTAATCCAGATTTTGTTTCAACAACACCTTCCCTATTTTTGTTGTCAGCCAGATATGCCGCACCAAGCTGTATATTCTCTTCAGCATCTTTATTATTCGTATTTGAAAGAAAATAGAAAAAAGCAACTAATGCCAGAATGATAATCAGGATTACAAATTTATTCATGAACTTTTCCAATTATGAGAAACTTAGAAAGTATTTTAATTGATTGGAAGAATGTAAGATACAGAATTCAATTACATGAGAAAGCAGTCAAAAGGAAACTATCATGAAAAAAATAATATAATATATTGGCCTGTAAAAGGAAACTACAGGAAATATAATTTCCTTAAATAAACCCTCGTATTATAACCCTCTGCAATAGCAGTCAGGTAAGCCTGCAATTTTACAGGCTAACTTACAGCCACCCGTTGAAAACATGCTTTCCAGATGTTTTTTAGTGCATGGAACATCGGGATTGATTTTCTTGCCCAGTTTTTTAATAATTTCTCTTGGATCGGGAGAAATACCATATTCCGGATAATAGTCCCGTAAAAAATTAATAATGTGCCAATGGCATTCAGTCAGTTCAATGCTATGTTCTTTTGCCATATCTATAACAAAATCCTTGTTCCATGCGTCAAAATCAATCAGATAACCTTTGCTATTAAGTTCTAAACCTTTATTTTGATTTGACATACCCCACCCCCTTCACTTGCGTTAAAAATTTAAAAAATCATTACTAATGGCATACTGTTTTTGTGCTTCGTTATCAATGGTGCGGCTGTCACTTTCGATCATCTCACAGTTCTTGGCCATTCGGGTTTGCATGGCACATTTCCAGGCTAAATTGTTCTTGATGCCAGAGTTATTATACAGATGATCCATTGGGGTTAAACAGGCTTTGGTTGCAGTAGCGATAAAATGGGCTGCCTGTGCAGGCCAGTCAGCATCATCTCCACAGGCGGTATAAGTTTTTACTGCCAGAGATTTTATACTTTTATAGGCAGCATCAAACTCACTCTCTTCAGATACAGAACCGGTATGCATTTTATTTCGCACCACTTTAAGAGCATGTTCAATTAAGGGATCAGAATTCAGATATACAACACTTTCAACAAATTGTGCAGCCAATACTCTTTGCTCAGCAATGCTGAGCTCTGACAGTGCCTGTTTAAATTCCTGATCATTATGTTATAGTCATCGTTTTTCTCACTTTCTGTCTATTGTTTATCTTCGACCAGATGTTCAGCAATTACCTCAGTCAGTCCAACAATAGGGATATCCATTTCGTTTTCTTCAAGACCTTCTTCCATGACCAATCGACAGTTTGCACAGGCAGTGACAATGGTATCAACACTAAGTTCGTCCAGTTGAGATTTTTTACGATTAAATGCCATAAACCTTAATTTATCAGCACGTTCATTAGCACTGACACCTCCACCGCCGCCGCAACACCAGTTCATACGTCCATGGTCAGTCATTTCAACAAAATTTTCAGCAACAGCTTCCAGCAGATGACGAGGCTGAGCTTCTACACCACCGCGACGTACTATCTGACAGGGATCATGAAAGGTTAAACGAGCAGTTTCTTTACCTGATGTTTTCAGACGCCCGCTTTGCTGTAACTCTTCAAGCAATTCCAGAATATGAATCACTTTAAAGTTATAAGGCCTGCCAATAAAATTGGGACCATCCCAGCGAATGGCAGCAAGGGCATGACCACATTCCGGACTAATCACATATTTTACCTTGAGTTTCTCGGCACCGGAAACAACCCTTTCAACTAATTGAGCAGCCACAACACTATTACCTATCTGCAGCCCTGAATTGGTAGCTTCAAAGGCTTCGGAGCAAAGCGTCCAGCTCACACCAGCCTGTTTAAAAATACGTGCCAGAGCTTCTATATATTCAGGGAAGTTAATAATTTCCATAGAGGACAAAAGCGCCAGATAATCAGCCCCTTCAATATCCATAGGAATAGTCAGCCCCGTGTCAGCCTCAACATGTTTAATTTGCGCTTGCAATGCAACCAGTCTGACACCCATCGGACTACCAATCTCAACAGCACGCTGTGTTGCTGCAACCAGTCCTTCAGGTGAGTAATCAGATGCCGCCAGACCTTCTTTTACTTTACGAATGATATACGCAATATCAATACCTATGGGGCACACCATACTGCAGCGACTGCACATCGAACAGCCATCATAAACCAGCTCTTCCCAGTTAGCCAGATCGGCTTCAGTCAATGATTTTGTCAGACCCAGTTTTTTACCCAGTTTTCCCCAGAAAGTATATTCTTCCTGCCAGACCTTGCGTAAAGGTTCCGTTTTGTAAATCGGGGTATAACGGGGATCATGAGTTTCAGTATAAAACAGACAGGCTTCGGCACAGATGCTGCAGTGTACACAACTGGAAAAAAAGGATTTAACTTTATACCCAATCAACTTGAAAATGCAGGATCGAACGTCTGAAAATTATCATTAATTCGAGTATCTAATGATTTTCCAATTTCAGGTAAAA
>JAHXIM010000376.1 GCA_025655635.1 gamma proteobacterium symbiont of Lucinoma myriamae
AATGGTTGGATACAATTTACATAGCGGTGATCCTCCTACAGGGGACTTACACCCCATTAGTTTATGCCCATGACGGGCGTACACAAAAAATGGTGATTGAAATCACCACTGATGAAAACGAAGCCAGAAAAATTTATCATCACCTTAAAGAGAGCCTTTCACAGGCTTACTTTGAAGTGCAACTGTTTCCTTTGTTAAATTTTGATGTTTAAAACGTTAGTTATAGTCTGGACAATGAAGTTTGCTATTTAGTTTAAAATATCAGGATTCAAATCAGTGCTACCTGATATCAAATTTTATGATAACTCGCAATCCTCCCAGCGATGATTGAAAAAACTGTATTGAGCCGCCATAGAGTTTGACGATATCATGAACAATGGATAATCCCAGACCATGACCTTCAACGGATTCATCCAGCCGAACACCTCTTTGAGTTAACGATTGTATTTGCTCTTCTGTAACACCTTGTCCATCATCCTCAATACTAATAGTAACGTGATCAGTATTTGAGTCTGAAAGATTGATGATAATTTTACTCCGTGCCCATTTACAGGCATTATCCAGTAAGTTTCCCATTAACTCCAACATGTCCTCTCTGTCGCAAGATAACAATAACGTTTCATTGAACTGCTGTTCTATGTGTAGTTGTTTATAAGCATAGATCTGTTGCACAACCCTGACAAGCTCCGGAACTTCCCTGGCGGCATTAAACTGTTGCCGTGCTATGCCTTTACCTGCCAGTCGCGCTCTTTTTAACTCCCGATCCATAAGATGACTGATTCGTTCAAGTTGTACTCTGGCTTCTTCTGATTCATCTGAAGTATTATCAAAATGCTGAAATAATAGATTTAACGGTGTTTTTAGTGCATGGGTCAAATTACCCAGCGCATTACGCGAACGTTTGAGTCGTTGTTCCAGTAGAGTGAGCAGGTGGTTTATTTCTTTTACCAGTGGAAGTACCTCGGAGGGAACATCATCCGATAATTTAACCACTTCACCATCACCAAGGTGTTTTATTTCTGACTGCATTGACTCCAGGCGTTTAAAAGATAAACGTAATATTAAACTTTGCAAGATTAATAGAATCAATAAACCAGATAAAGAAAAAATAGCAAAGCGTCTTTTAAATGTACCCTTTTGTATATCAATTGCAGTTAAATCTTCAGCCAATGAAATGGATATTGATTGTCCTTTCTTACTAAATCCCATACTAATGAGCAGTAGAGTCTGACTATCCGGACCATCAGTAATTTGTATGCTTCGCTCGCCTGGTTTTAAATGAGGGTTTTTAAGGGACTGATCCCAGAGTGAGCGTGAGTAAATGATGGGGTTGTTAGCCACTGAGACGCTGAAGTAATGACCAGAAAATGGCTGCTGATAAATGGGAGCAACTCGTTCATGGACCATATGAATCCTGTCAGGTTTGAGTTGAATAGCTGATAATAATGTTTCAACATCATGTTCCAGTCTGGAAACCACAAACTCATGAGTCAGATCATCCATGGACTTTTGTCCGATAAACCAGAGCATTGCAAACAGGGTTAACAGACTGAGTGAAAGACCGACCTGTAATCGGCGTTCCAGAGATTTCATTCCTGAGCTTCCATAAAAATATATCCCTGTCCACGGCGTGTAACAAAGCGTTCTTTACCGAGTTTATCTCTTAAACGACGAATATACACTTCTATCAAATTACTGTCTTTATCAAAGTCCTGATCATAGACGTGCTCTGTAAGACGGCTTTTGGATAATATTTTTCCAGAGTTGAGCATAAAATAACGCAGTAGACGAAATTCCGTGCCGGTTAATTCAAGCGGTTGGCCATTTTCAAGAATCACTTGTTGGTGCTCTTCATCCAGTTGCAACCCTGCACATTTTATTGCTTGTCCAGGCACATTGTGAAAACGTCGTATCAGAGCCTGAATACGCATAATTAACTCTTCAACATGAAAAGGTTTACCTAGATAATCATCGGCACCCGCTTTAAAGCCATCTACTCTCTCGTGCCAGGAGTCTCTGGCAGTTAACATGATAACAGGAAGCTTGTTACCCTGCTTACGCCAGTTTTGTAAAACTTCAAGTCCAGAACGTTCTGGGAGTCCTATATCCAGAATCACTGCATCATAGGGTTCTTCATTACCTATATGCTCGGCATCAACCCCATTATGAGCCACATCAATGACAAAACCACTAGCTTCCAGATCGTTTTTTAAGCTTGAGCAAAGCTTTTCATCATCTTCAACTAAAAGAAGTCGCATGCATTAATACTCACGTTCTGTTTTTAATACCTGTGCAGTGACTGCATCCACTTCGATTTCATGCACAACTCCTTTGGAATTAACGTATTCAATTTCATAAATATAGCGGTTATCTTCCTGTTCAAGTTCGATTTCAAGCAGGCGGTCAATATCATAACTGGAAAGCTTTTCAAGAATCATTTCCAATGATGTAATTTTTCCGGCTGCTTTTAAACTCATCACATCGTATTTATTCTCATCAGCAGAAAAAACTGACTGAAATACAATAGTAAAGACTACCGGTAGTGTAAATAATGCTAATAATAGAATTCGTTTCATTATAATCTCCTGTAACTCAATTACATTTTCAGGTCATACTGACTTGCATGTTTTTGACTATAGCTAGAGTGCTGTTCCCGGTCTATATCATATTTTCCTTTAAAAGCGTCTTGATGGCATTGGTTACATTTATTGGCATTCTGCTTAATTAGTTTGCCCTTGATTTTATTGTGTTTATATTTCCAATAAGGGGTTTCTGTAATACGAATGGGAACCGGGTTATATTTTAATGATTCCAAAATACGATTGGAAATTTCATCATTCACATGTCCAGCAGAATTATCCAGCAGGTAACGCATCATGGTTCTTTTTTCTATATCTGTCAGCGATAAGAATTGACCAAAGTGTTCATCTGTATTCATCATAATTTGCTCCCAT
>JAHXIM010000028.1 GCA_025655635.1 gamma proteobacterium symbiont of Lucinoma myriamae
TGGTTGGATACAATTTACATAGCGGTGATCCTCCTACAGGGGACTTACACCCCATTAGTTTATGCCCATGACGGGCGTACACAATTGGAAAGTTTATATTTTAAAACTTTTCCTGATTCCCGGCGTTTAATTGATGTACGCTCTCAGACGGAAAATCAATATAAGCAATTAAAAAAGAATTCTGCTTCTCATAGTTCTTTTTTGGGGTTGCTTGGCCTGGTTGGTGAAGAGCTTCATCGTAATAAAGATTTTAAAATTAATAGTTTAAGATATAACGATGGTGTGTTGCAGGTGGACATCTCTTCCAGAGTTGCTGGAGAGGTTCGTTCTGTACTTAATTTTAAAACGAATAGGTTCTAATTTGTGTTCATCCGTTAATTTTAAGCAATATATTTAGTGATAAATTTCTAGTTTTTTAGGGTAGTTAAATGTCAGAAATGTTACAGAAGTGGTCAGCATTAAAGAAAAGTGAACAATCTATGCTTATTTATGGCTTGCTTATTATTCTGCTCGCCGTGTTATATTTTTATATATGGACTCCTTATAAAAAATCAATTAATGATACACAAGAGAAAATTGTACATGCTCGGGAAGATGTTGTCTGGCTAGAAGCAATGTCTAAGAAAATAAAACAACTCAATACAGGTTCTAATTCCTCGGTTGGCTCTTATTCCGGCTCTTTAATTGATATTATTGACAAAAGCATTAAACTCAATAAAAAGGTCAGTTTATTAGAAAAAAGCGGCTCAGATAAAGTGATTATCCAGTTTAATAAAATTTCCTTTGATAAACTGATCACATTAATGGGATATATTAAAAAACGCTATGGAATCGTCATCAAAAACATTGATGTTAATCGTAGTGATGATGATAAATTGGTCAATTCCCGAATTATTTTAATCAGTAATAAATCCTAATGATTAAACAGCAACTTAAATTTGCTATTACATTTCTTGGGCTGGGAGCATTGCTCGGCTGGTATACTCATGCCGCCTATGTAAGTAACAGCAATAAAAATACTAATGTGCAAAGTAGTGTACAAATTGAAAAAAAAATCTCAATAGATAATAACGTCCAGCCATATATACCAGTATCCTCTAAAACTGATTCTATTGAAACGCAGTTTACAAGATTGATAGAAAAAAATTATTTTGATCAGGCACTACAAGTCTATAAAGATATCTCTCCTGAAATGCAAACGAAATTATTTTTAATTATACGTTTACAAGTAGATGAATTAAATAAAGAATTAGACCCTGCTGTTTTGAGCTTGTTAGATGTTTTTTTACAGGAATACTATGATAATACGCAGCTGTTAATTATGGAGGCCAATGCACTATTACTAAGAAATGAAACAGAGCAGGCATTAAGTTCATTTTTATTGGCTAGAAGTTATGCAAAAAATAATGATGAGTATATTGCTATCAGTCAGCAAATTCATGAGTTTTCAAAAAGCAGCTATAAAGAATTTGTAAAGGAAAAAGCATGGTTAACTAGTATTAATTTTTTTATTCAATTAATTGAGAATGAGCCGAATTATCCATTTTATCATTTATGTTTAGCTGAATCTTATATTAAACTAGGTGAAGATGATAAAGCCATCACACCACTACAATGGATTATGGATGATATTGTTTATGGTGAAAAAGCGACAGAATTATTAGACATAATCACGCTTAATCGTCTTTCGGCAGGAATTGAACTTGATAAAAAAGGTGAGCAATACATTGCAAGCAGTATTTTATCCGATATTTATGAAGTGAAGTTGTTAATTGATACCGGGGCTTCATATTCCTCTTTACCATCACTAATCCTGAAACAACTAGTTCAGGATCAGCAAGCTGAAAAAGTTGGACGCAATCAAATACAAACTGCTGGAGGATTAGTTGAGGCTGATATCTATAAAGTTAAAAAAATGGCTATCGGTGCTTTCTATGTTAATGATATTATGGTCACTGAACTGGATTTATATGCTCTGGATGGTTCACAAAATGATATTATCGGACTGCTTGGAATGAATTTTTTGAGTCGTTTTTATTTTACAATAGATCAAAAATCTCAACAGCTCTTTTTGACCCCCAAACTTAATTAAGGCTTGTAGTTTATGAAGTCATTCATTTTATTTTTTACCCTAAGTCTCATGCTAGGCGGGTGTACTGCAACAACACCTGAAAATAAAGATACATACGATCAACCAAGAATGAATATGGAACAGGAACCTGAGCCTGGTTCCGATGCTTTTTATTTGAATATTGCTAAGGATCTTTATGTTGCCCAGCAATATAAACAGGCTTATCAGATAACGACAGGTCTTGCGGAAAAAAATAATCCAGAAGCGCAGTATTTATTAGGCTATCTCTACTATTATGGACAAGGGGTTCCTGTTGATATTAAACAAGGGTCAAAATGGATTGCTATATCCGCTGATTCCGGTTATCGTCCTGCAATTGAAGCTTTGGTGCTCATCAAACATGGTTTGACGCCTGACAATAAATGCTCATCAGTGAAATTATCGCCTCAAGAAGAAAGTGTAGTAAAAAAAGATGTTGATAGTGCAGCTACGATTGTAAAAAATAAAGAAGTATCCAATGAAACAATTGAACTTAACAAAGGTGAGGTTTTAATTACCCCAAAAACTAATAAAACAAATGAAGATAAAAGCAAAAAAACATAAAAAAAGTTGAATTTATCAGATCTGAAAATTTATGGAAACGTTATACCATTCAATTAATAATGACTGAAAGCAAACAAGCTACATTAGATTATATAAAAACTTTTAAAACTAAGTTTCCTGATTTAAAAGATTATATTGTTAGCTACAAGTCAAAAAACAGTCCATATACTTAGTCAGCCCTGAAAAACATATTATCTATTTGAAATGTAAGGAATTATCCCTATTTTTGAGTGACCATAAAGACCAGAAATGTTACAATAA
>JAHXIM010000531.1 GCA_025655635.1 gamma proteobacterium symbiont of Lucinoma myriamae
AATTTGATCAGGAACAATAAAATTACAATTAATGTTGTACGATAATCTATCGATTCATGATGATTATCTTTTTTCAGGATCGACTAATTATATTTTGTATTTAATGATTTTTGTTTAATTTCGATTTATAGTACACTTTTAATATTAAAAGAACTTTTTTCGGAGACTTAATACTGATGCCAATTCTTACTCACCTATCTGATAGTGGAAGTGCATTAACTATTAAAATAATAGGAAAATTTCAATTTCCTATGGCATCAGAATACCGCCGTGCTTATACAAATATTGATGAGGTTGAAAAATATTCGCTGGATTTACAAGAATCTGATTACCTTGATTCTTCTGCTTTGGGAATGATAATTGCTCTTTGGGAATTTGTTGAGCGTGATAAAAACCGTATAACAGTTGTTAATGCCAATGAAGAGGTGAGAACAATTCTAAAAAGTGCCAACTTTGATCAACTTGTTAATATGGTCTGACACTGTAAAAATCATTAAATATTTTTATCAACCCTTGAAGAAACACTATGCTTGATACACTGCCTTTTCTCAATAAAATATCCTTTCCAGCAATCAATCGAAAAACAATTAATATCCTGCAAATCAATCTTGGCTACCGCTGTAATCAGCAATGCCAGCACTGCCATGTTAATGCCGGGCCTAATCGTAGTGAAGAAATGTCTCACGACGTATTATTGCAGACTTTGGCTTTTATCAAAAAACATAAAATTAAAGTAGTGGATCTGACTGGTGGTGCGCCTGAGATGCATCCTGATTTTCTTTATCTGATTAAGACCTTAAAGAAAATGAATGTTAAAGTCATTGACCGATGTAATCTTACTATCCTCAACGAAGCAGGCTATGAAACAATTGCTCAATCTCTAGCGGATAATCATGTAGAAGTTGTTGCATCAATGCCTTGTTATCTTGCAGAAAATGTTAATAAACAACGAGGTAATGGCGTTTTTGATAGTAGTATTAAAGCCTTAAAAACATTGAATCAATTAGGCTATGGTGACAAAGACAGTTCGCTGGTATTAAATCTGGTTTATAACCCGCAGGGCGCTTCACTCTCACCTGAACAGACTAAATTAGAAAAAGATTATAAACAATTTTTGGCAGATAATTTTACTATCGCTTTTAATCAACTCTTTACAATTACCAATGTGCCGGTTAAACGTTTTGGCAGTATGTTGATATCAAAGAATGAATTTACACCCTACATGGAGCTTCTGCAGAGTGCTTATCAGTCAGAAAATTTAGAAGGGGTGATGTGTCGTTATCAACTGAGCATTGATTGGCAGGGATATATCTATGATTGTGATTTTAACCAAATGCTGGATTTACCTTTAACCAATAATGGACAGCGATTGCATATTAGTCATGCTGCCCTGGATGATTTACAAGACAAAGAAATTATTGTTGCAGGCCATTGTTTTTCTTGTACTGCAGGTAAGGGAAGCAGTTGTGGCGGGACTTTAAGTTAGTTTTTAGAGGTTCAGGACATCTAATGTGGCAGAAAATCTCCATCATTATTCCAGTATTAAATGAAGCTGAGACTATCCAGTCCTTTCTTCAAGCACTGCAGCCATTACGTGAACAAGGTCATGAAGTCGTACTGGTGGATGGACACAGTGACGATGACAGCTGTGCTTTAGCTCGTCCTCTGGTTGACCGAATGTTCTCTTCACAGCCTGGTCGGGCAAAACAACAAATTCTTGGTGCAAAAATGTCTACAGGCGAAGTGTTCCTGTTTCTTCATGCGGATACAAAATTACCGGAAAAGGCTGATCAGCTTATTCTTATGTCACTCGCACAGGACTCTTTTTGGGGACGTTTTGATGTTCAGTTGTCAGGCTCACATTGGTTATTTCGTGTGATTGAGAAGATGATGAACTGGCGTTCTTGTTTGACAGGAGTCGCTACCGGGGACCAGGCACTATTTGTTTCTAAAACGCTCTACAATGATGCGGGTGGTATGCCGGCAATTGAGTTAATGGAAGATATTGAATTTAGCAAACGTTTGTTGAAATTCTGTAAACCGGCTTGTTTAAAATCCATAGTGATAACGTCTTCAAAGCGCTGGGAAAAAAATGGTATTTTAAGAACCATTCTCTTTATGTGGAGTTTGAGACTGCAATATTTTTTCGGTATAAAACCTGAGGTTCTAGTCAAAAAGTATTATCCTTAAGTACTATTTCCAAGTGCTACTTTTAAGTAAAAAGATTAATGAATAAATCACCATTTCGCTATCCTGATACACTGATTATTATTTTTGCTCGTGAGCCGCATGCAGGTCAGGTAAAAACCCGGCTGATCCCTACATTAGGTGAAGAAGGTGCGACAAAGATCTATAAACAACTATTAGACTATGCCATAAATAATGTCATTACATCAAATTTATCCCCGGCTAATATCTGCATTACTCCGGAAAGCAATAGGCATTACTTTACTCAAATGACTTGCTCTTCACAGTTTGAATTATCGGTACAATCGGGCAATGATTTAGGTGAGAGAATGTATAATTCGCTAATACAGGCATTAAAACACTATTCTAAAGCAATATTAATTGGTACAGACTGTCCATTTCTTAGTCATAATGATTTACAACAGTCCATCGCAACACTGGATAATAATGATATGGTGTTTTCACCCGCTAATGACGGTGGTTATGTTCTAGTGGGGGCAAACGCTGTAAATCCTGTTGTTTTCGAACAGGTGTTTGAACAAATTGACTGGGGAACAGAAAAAGTGATGGCACAGACACGAATGAAGTTATTGAAGCATAAAGTGAGTTGGCAGGAACTCTCGGCACAAAATGATATCGATATTGAAGCTGACTTGAAATATCTGCCCTTACATAATAAATTTCAAGATTTTATTAAAAATTAAGTGACCATAGGCTTATCAA
>JAHXIM010000347.1 GCA_025655635.1 gamma proteobacterium symbiont of Lucinoma myriamae
ATCAATTCATGCCATGGAATTTGACTGAAAAAATTCAGCCCTTAAATAAAGTGGCCTGATCCGTCAACGTGGGAAGAATTGACCTATACGACATATCAGTCTGGGACAACTGAAAACCATGTCAGCAATAGAACGTTGCCGTACAGTCGAGCTGGGTGGTCATGTATTACAGTGTCAATCCTGTGAGCATATTCATATTGCTTATAATTCCTGCCGTAACAGACATTGCCCAAAATGTCAGGCCAGTGCAGCACAACGTTGGCTTGAGGCTCGTCAGAGAGATTTATTGCCGGTTGATTATTATCATGTGGTCTTTACCATTCCCTCTGAAGTGAATGACTTAGCTTATCAGAATAAGTCGGTTGTTTATGATATTTTATTTAAGGCAGTTTCAAAAACATTAATGATAATTGCTGGGGATAAAAAACACCTTGGCGCTAAACTGGGAGCAACATTAGTCTTGCATACCTGGGGAAGTGCTATGACCCATCACCCTCATATTCACGACATTATACCAGGCGGTGGCTTATCCAAAGATGGTCAACAATGGGTTGCTTGTAAATCAGGCTTCTTTCTACCCGTTCGTGTGCTGTCTCGTCTGTTTCGACGACTCTTTCTTGAGTTACTTCTAAAGGCCTATCAAAAGAATCAACTGCATTTTTTTCAACAGTTAAAGTCTATTGAAGACCATCAAGCATTTACCCGTAGGTTAAAGCCTTTACGTCAAAAAGAATGGGTGGTTTATGCCAAACGCCCCTTTGCGGGGCCCAAGGCAGTACTTGCTTATTTATCTCGTTATACTCATCGGGTTGCTATTGCCAATAGTCGTTTGATTTCAATGGATACTCATGGCATCACTTTGAAGTGGAAAGATTACCGAAAAAAAGAGGGCATCAACAAAAAACGATGACTTTATCGGCAGGTGATTTTATCCAACGTTTTTTATTGCATATTCTGCCTAAGCAATTTCATCGCATACGGCATATTGGTTTATTTGCCAATGCTTGTCGAAGAAATAATATTGCACAAATCAGGCAATTGCTTGCTGAACAGGAAGAGCTGACTCTGTCTGAGGTAATGGCGGTAGCAGAAAAGCCAAAGGAGCTTGAGGAGACCATTGATTTGTTTTATCAATGCCCTAAATGTGCTGGTAATATGAGCATTATTGATGCCTTTCCCTATGGTAAAAAGCCACGAGCACCACCTCAGGTTAGATTAGCTTCATGATATTCGTTGCTCAAACAAACTTTATTGTTAGCACTTTATATTATCATCTAACTCTGGTGAGGATACTGTTCGTTCTGAGACAGAAAAATGGATATTATGGGGCTTATAATTTGATGAGTTACAGTGAGTTTAAAGTTAATTTCAATAAAATTGGGTTCAAATTAACTGAAAAAATGAAAGTACTTATAATCTGTCAAACAGAAGAAAGAGTTAATCCCCATAGCCAACTCTGTGCACATAAACCGCGGTGGTTTCGTCCTTATTAGATTCTCAGACATCTGGCGTTAAGCCCAATAGTTTAACGCAAGTTAGTGCGTCTGCAGACATCTGAGAATCCTAAAACATAAAAGCAAAGAGTGTAATTGCTACTGCTAAAAGAACTATACTGGCAGCAACAATATTTAAGGTTGCCATTTTCCTGGTATTAATTGTCTGATTTACAACTTCAGCCACCGCCTCGTTTATTTCTAAACGCACAGAAGCCGCCATTGTTTTGGTTCCTTCTTGCATTAATTGTTTCATAGCATCTTTACTGGCAGATAAAGATGCATTCAATATTTTTTCGGCTTTTTCTTTAGTTTCAGTACCCCACCTTGATGTTAGATCCTCAAGTTCTTCTTTGTCTTGGAATACCATCACGATTAGTCATCAAATAAAGTTCAAAATATGATTCAGAACTCATTATTTGATTAACCCGGAATGTCCCAATGCTCGACTCATTCTTATGGATGAAATCTTTTGGAGGTATAGCCCGAGCAGAATGCTTCGGATCATCTGTCATATATTTACTCAAAAATAGAGTTCCATATGCGTGATTTGATATATGCATACATATGGAACTGTGCACCCTCAAAATAATCCTTCGCTTTCACAAGATATGGAGCTAATCCAGTAAAAGTTGCTATTGGATCAAATTTTACTATGTTAGTTCCGTAACTCATCTTTATCCTTTAATTATTAAGGTGTTATACTGAAGAATCAGGTTTAACTGACCATGTGTTATCTTTATTTAAAGTTACTTCTAGAGAATATATGCTTTCAGGAAAACTTATATTCTTGACGTTTTTCATTTCACTAAAGTCTAGCACTACTCCTTTTTTGTAATCACCAAAAACTATCCAGTATTCTGGGTGTGGAACGAACACAGACACAGACTGCGGTTGTGCTTGTGTGGCAAAAACTCCTGATCCTGACATCCCCATCCCTACTGATAAGTCACTCATAGGAATTGAATTATCTTGATCTATAGCAAACACTGTGCGCGGAATAAGATCTTTCCACTCGAAAGTATACGTATCATCCTTGCGTCTAAAACCAACATGGTTAGCTTTAGTCAGGTCAGCCTTCCACACTTGGGATGCTTTAAACATAACTCCTGGAGCTAGGACTCCAGTCTCCGACCATACGAATGAATAATCTTCAGTCCAGTCAAATTTTAAATGGGTAGTAGGTTCTGCTGGTAGTGAAAGCCAT
Source organism: gamma proteobacterium symbiont of Lucinoma myriamae (assembly GCA_025655635.1). GTDB lineage: Bacteria > Pseudomonadota > Gammaproteobacteria > GRL18 > GRL18 > GRL18. The sequence goes on from JAHXIM010000347.1 coordinate 2,701, forward strand.
GCTAAAGACATCACATGAAGACGAGACGAATCAGGGAGTTTCTGATAAATACAAAAATCCCCCTTATTAACAGAATTGTTCTTAAAATGTAATGTTCTGTTATATTGCATTAATTTTAAATCATTATGTTTCATTATTTTCTCAATAAATCCTTGCTGCACTTCCACTTTCAAAAATTTTTTTCAGACCCTTGTGCTTAAAACTT
>JAHXIM010000244.1 GCA_025655635.1 gamma proteobacterium symbiont of Lucinoma myriamae
ATGATTTTTGGTGGTAATATCATGATATTTCACTATAATTTCAATGGGTTATGATTATAGACCATTTTCAACTGATTTTTATAGGATCAAGGCTTTCAAGGATGTCTCTGGCTTCAGCGAAACCCTGCTCAATACCTTCCCGGGCCAGTGCCATTAATTCATTTTGTTTTTCATTATCGCTTTCTCCAAGGATATGGCCGGAGACAAAACTAAGGATCCGATCGGAGACTTTTTCTGGTGTAAAGTCATCGGCATTTAACCCTTTAAGCTCAATTCCTTCATCTTTGAAACGCTGCTGAAGTTTATCGGCAATTTCACGATTAAGTAATGCCTGGGTTTTTTCAGGCGTTAAAAGACCAATTGACACTTTATCATCAGACTTATGCATGGGACTGTTAGCCGTCACATTTTGTTTGGATAAGTTGTTGGTCAATAGTTGATTTTGCGTGTTTATGCCTGATAACGCTGCTTGCATAACTGACTCCGTTCTATATTTCAATAAATGAATAATTTGAAAAGAAATTTACCGGTTTTTTAATAAAAATGGCTTATATTCACAATTATTAGCGTCTCAAAGTCATTTTTCTTTATTATTTTTAGTCTCTGGCTTTATCTTCTATCTAAAATGAGATATATTCTTCGATCCATTATACCTCTTTTTTGTTTGAGTGATTTTTTGAGGAAACTTATGCGTCACCGTGTAGAAATAAAACCTAGTGAACACCAGTTTTATGTTGAGTCTAATGAGACAGTACTTGATGCTGCCTTACGTCAGGGCATCAATCTTCGTTATGGCTGCCGAAATGGGGCTTGTGGAGCCTGTAAAGGAAAGTTATTAGCGGGTGATGTTCACTATGATGAAGATCCGATAGCATTAACTGATGAAGATGAAGAACAAAATCAGGTTTTATTCTGCGCAGCTCACGTTGATTCTGAATTAGTCATTGAAGTTGAAGAAATTGAGCTGGACAGCGCAATTGAGATCAAGACCTTGCCTTGTCGTGTTCATAAGATGAATCATCTGGCTGATGATGTGATGCAGCTTTTTATTAAACTGCCCGCAGCGGAACGCTTACAATTTTTAGCCGGTCAATATATTGATATTTTGCTCGAAGATGGCCGTCATCGCAGTTTTTCTATTGCCAATGCGCCTCATGATGATGAGTTTTTAGAGCTGCATATTCGTCTGGTTGAACAAGGTTTTTTTACACCCAAGGTATTCAATTCAATGCAAAATAAAGATTTATTACGCATTGAAGGACCTCATGGCAGTTTCTTCTTCCACGAAGATTCTAATAAAGATCTTTTATTAATTGCAGGTGGAACGGGGTTTGCGCCAATAAAAGGCATTATTGAACATTTAATTAGTGAAAAAATCACTCGTCCTGTTTCTCTTTATTGGGGGGTGCGCTCTGAAGCTGATCTGTATATGAGTGAACTCGCCGAAAAATGGGTTGCCGAGCAGAGCAACATTACATTTGTACCGGTATTATCTGATGCCGATGAAGGCTGGACAGGGCGAACTGGTTACGTACATGAGGCGGTGTTAGCCGACTTTGATGATTTGTCGGCTTTTGATATTTATACTTGTGGACCACCGGCCATGATTAAAGCAGCAGAACAGACATTCCAGGAAAAAGGGATGAATAAAAATCAGTTCTTTTATGATTCATTTGATTTCTCCAATGATCAATAATTAGATAACAGTCTACACGTAACTTTTTTCTCTGCCCTTTTATTCTCTATTAGGAAGAATAAAGGGCAATTTCCCTCAGTTTAGCATCTTAGGAAGCTCTTCCGGTGAGTTGATGGGCTTTCTTTGTATCGTAAGAAGTAGTCCTTCACGATAGCAGTTCATTGCTTCTACTGAATTATCCAGCTGGTTTTCATAGAGTTTGCCTAAGACTTGATAAGCCTCTGTGCTGGGTGCCGCAGCAATACTCTCAGTAATATAATCTCGTGCTTTACCCCAGAGCTGGTTACTAATACTCAAACGGCCAAGTGTTAATAATAATTCAGCATTACGGCCATTATCGCTCAACCATGACTCAGCATTTTCTAATTGTTTAGCAACGTCTTTTTCTTGTGCTTGCCCATAGAGTAAAATTAAAGGTGCATTCCAGTGTCGTTTAATGCCGTCTTTTATTAATTCAACTGCCTGCTGATGTTCACCAATAGAGAGTAATCTCTGACAGTAAAAATGAATCATCTCTGGTTCGGCTCGAGTCATTTTAGGGAGGAGGTTCCAGATAGATTTTAATTCACCATGATTTTTATTATGCATGGCCTGTATCATGAGTTGTTTGCTCAATGCTTGTTCATACTGGCTCAGTATATGATGTTCAAAGATATTATTTTTTCGCAACTCTGGTAGCAAGCGTTCCAGATCATTCCAGCTATTAAGTTGTTGATACACCTGAAATAACATTTTTAAAACTTGTCGATGCTTGGGTGTGACACTGCGTAAGTGCATTAAGGTGGCTAAGGCTTGTTCTGCCTGAGTTAAACCAATGGCAATATCTGCCTGAGGATCACTTTTATGGGCCTGTAATAAATAATCATCACGTCGATGTTGGGCGCCTTCTTCTTGTGCTGCACGTGCGGCAGCCAGATAATTTAAAATAGGCATACCACTGCTATAGGCACTTTTTCGCAAATGTTTTTCAGCTTCCCGCCAATTACCTTCGGCTAGCTCAATATAACCTCTATTACAGTTTTTGATGGCTTTGGCTGCCTTACGGTTATGATTCCAATGGTTCAGCTGACCAGGCAATCGGATAGTTTTAAGAATTAAGTAGTCGACCCTGAAAAAAGATAATCATCATGAATTGATAGATTATCGTACAACATTAATTGTAATTTAATTGTTCCTGATCAAAT
>JAHXIM010000027.1 GCA_025655635.1 gamma proteobacterium symbiont of Lucinoma myriamae
TGATTTTTGGTGGTAATATCATGATATTTCACTATAATTTCAATGGGTTATGATTATAGACCATTTTCAACTGATTTTTATAGGTTTATACAAGGTGTGTATCAATCTATGGGCGCCACCGATACCGTACGCATGATCTGCGCGATGCATCTCATCACAGGCAAGATTGGCCGCCCGGGCTCTTCACCTTTCAGTATCACAGGGCAGGCTACAGCAATGAGTAATCGTGAAGCCGGCGCATCATCTGCATTGGCTGGTTATCGTAACTATTACAATCCAGACCATGTAGGGGAGCTGGAAGATTTATGGAATATAGACAGAGGAAAAATTCCACCGCATAAACCCACAGTGATTACTTCTAACAGGGACTATCAGGATATCAACAGTCATGTGGAAATGATGCGCAATGGTGAACTGAGTCTGTTCTGGATCCAGTGTACTAATCCAGCGGTTACATTACCTGATCTGAATAAACTGTATTCCTATATGGACTTTGATAATCCGGATCGTCCCTATATTGTGGTGCAGGATATTTATGAACCCATGGAATGTACGCACTTTGCCGATATGTTTCTGCCTGCGGCCATGTGGGGTGAAAAAACCGGTGTTTATACCTGTTCAGAACGCAAGGTTAATCTGGGACGCCAGGCTGTCCTTCCTGCCGGTCATGAATTACGAAAAGACGGCTTTGGGGCTTATGCGGATCTTGAAATTACCCGAATGGTGGCAGAAAAAATTACCTCGATGGATAAACGTTTTGCTGATAAAGATGGTAACTCGTTAGTTTCGTTTGATTCATACGAAGAAGCGTTTGAAGAATAGAAACAATGCTCTGAAGGCACTATTTGTGACATGAGCGGTATGACGTATGACAAAATTGAAGCCAATGAAGGTATACAATGGCCATCAACTCCAGGTAATGTTTATGACGGTACTCGCCTCTATGCTGATGGCCGTTTTAATACCAACTGGGCTGATACACAGGGCGGTACTCAGGATAAACCCTGGATTGACCCTGATAACTTGAGCCGTGCTTATCTCTGGGCCAAAGATTATATTGAGGCTCCGGAGGTGCCTGACAATGAATATCCCTTCTGGTTAATCACCGGACGTGTAATCGAGCACTTCCACAGTCGAACTAAAACCAAGCGAGTGCCACAGCTGCATGAAATGGTGCCGGAAAATTATGTTGAACTGCACCCTGATGATGCTAAGAGATTAAAGGTTGCTTCAGGTGATCTGGTTCGTCTGAATACTCGTCGAGGAGAAATTGTCATCAAGGCACTGGTGGTTGGAACGGTACAGAGAGGGCAGGTGTTTGTGCCCATGCATTTTGCTGATCTGGATCCGCAGGATGTTGCACAAAATGGTGGTCGTTTAACTGCGACCAATCGACTCACTATGAACTGGGTCGACCCGGATTGTAAACAACCTATTTATAAACACTGTGCCGTTAGTCTGGCTAAGGCTTAATGGGGAGGAATGAAAATGAAACAATTATATAAAACCATTAAACCAGCAACTATTCTTTTGATTTTGTTGATGCTTGGCACCAGTTCTTTTGCTCTGGCTGCCAGATGGGGTAATAATACAGAAGCCTCGGCACCAACTGAAGATTCAAATACCCAGGTTTTTGATACCAGCTTTGCCGTGGAATTCAGTTATTCCTGTTTAAGCGGCGGCTGTCATGAAACCAACACTCAATTGGTGGATGAGTATGCAGCATCCAAAATGACTCATACCATGGTGAAATGTAATGCCTGCCATGGTACTCATACGGCGGATACGGTGGGCATGGAAAAACCCAATCTGACCGGTTACTACCCTGGTATTGGTGCCACGGGCTATGAAGTGGATACGGATCGCTGTAAGACGTGTCATAACAACGAGCACAGTAATAGCGGTAGAAGAAAATCCAGTGATGATTGTTATAGTTGTCATGCACCCCATGTATTTGGTGCCGGAGGGGGTAATTAAACTTAAAATAATCTGACAAATCCCTTGTGCTTTCCGTGAATTCTTCATGGAAAGCATCATTCACAATAATAAGGCACGTAAGCCTTTTTCTCACCTATCTATTATCCCAGTTTTTTGTAATAAAATTTCCATGTGAATACATTGCATCATAGCCAAATAGTTGAAAAATATTAATAACTATCCTACTATCAAATAAAAGATATATTACGATTATGATGTTTCATCCGATAAAAATTATTCACAATAATGATAAAATCACTATCACCAGAAATTGCAAGTATTGTACTCAGTGATATTCGTGACGGCATTATGGTTACCAATACAAAAAATGAAATTGTATTGGTAAACAGGGCTTTTTCCAAAGTCACCGGTTATACAGAAAAAGAAGTCATTGGCTGTAATCCAAATATATTAAATTCTGCTTATCATGATGATAGTTTTTTCATAGAGATGTGGAATGCTATTAACCAAACAGGACATTGGAAAGGTGAAATTTGGGATAAACGAAAAAATGGTGATGTCTACCTTGAATTCTTATCCATAAGTGCAATAAAAAATACTGAAGGCAATACAGAACACTTCGTTGCCGTATTTACAGATATTAATGAAAAACGAAAAACAGAACAGCAATTAGATCGAGCCGCTCTTTATGATGTCTTAACTGATTTACCTAATCGTAATCAAACCATTCACTATCTGCAAAATAAAATAAACACTTCAAGACGAAATCATAAATTATTAGCGGCAGTCATGCTTGATTTAGATGATTTTAAATCAACTAATGATAAGTTTGGTCATGATCTGGGTGATAGACTGCTTGTTGTCATTGCACAACGATTAAAAAGACTGATACGCAGCACAGATATGGTTGGCCGCTTAGGAG
>JAHXIM010000094.1 GCA_025655635.1 gamma proteobacterium symbiont of Lucinoma myriamae
TTTACCTGAAATTGGAAAATCATTAGATACTCGAATTAATGATAATTTTCAGACGTTCGATCCTGCATTTTCAAGTTGATTGGGTATATGCAAGTCCAGTAACTTTGCATTGATGAATTTTATTACCTTAAATCTCCTACAAACTATCTAAAGTTATTTTTGCATCATCATAACCTTCAAATTTACCCTTTTTATCTGCCAACTCTATTGCTCTAACAAACTGTGCTTTCGCATTTTCATACTCATTAAGTCCTATATAAACTTTTCCTAAATGATAGTAATTGACAGGTATTTCTTTGCTTTCTACTGCAACTTTCATCATAATTAAAGCATTATTCATATCGCCCTTTAGGTAATAAATCCAACCAAGTGTATCTGCATAGAAAGGTTTTTTTGTACCTTCAAAGCGTTTTGCGACCTGATAGGCTCTCTCCAGTTCATCACTACTGCCTGAGCCTATTAATAGTGATGCGAGATTATTTGCCGCAATATCAGTATCCGGCTTCTGTTTGAGGACAATTTCATATTGTTGAATTGCTTTTTTGTTTTGTTTTAACTTTTCATATGTCATGGCTAAACTTAAACGAAAGAATAAGGCATCTGGCTTCTGTTTGAGAGCTTCCTGATAAGTCGCAACTGCATTTTCTACCTGTTTCTGGCTTATATATATTTCTGCCAGAGTTCTGTAATTTGACAGATTTTCTGGTTGCTGCAGGATTAACTTTTTATACGTTTCAATCGCTTTTTCTGGCTCTTTATTGGCAAGATATAATTTGGTCAATAAAATATAGGCCTGAGCATTTTTTGACGGATTTTTTTCAATAAAGTTGTTTAAGTACTTTATGGCTCCATTTTGATCTTTTTGCTTGAGGTAGTTGCTCACTAATGCGTTTAATGGAAGTGTTCCTGATGAATCAGCTTCCAGCATTGATAATAATGAACGACTGCTTTCATCGTACTTCCCTTCACCCTGAAGAATAATGGCATTGATATAGGTTTTATAGGCTGAGGAATCCTTACTTTCAATTACACCAGTCAGTTTTTTAGCATCCTCCCACTTCTCACTGGCCAGATAGGCGTTCATTAACATGGCAAGCCCTCGCTTATCCAGCTTTTGATTTTTTTCCAGAGGGCGTAAAATCTCGATCACTTTTGAGTATTTTTTTACTTTTAAATTAATAAGAGCATACTGATTGGCAGCCTTGCGATTTAGTGGGTTTATCTGAAGAATTTGAACAATTGTATCGGTTGCCAGTTCTTCCGTATTATTTAGAGCATATGCAGCTGCAAGCAACTCCAGTGATTTCTCATCTCTTGGTTTGTCACGTAGGATAATCCGAAGATCGGTAATAGCTGAGGCATAATCTTTCTCTGAGAGTTTAATGAGTGTTCTATTTAAAAGTGCATCTGTATTATTAGTGTCTTGCTCCAGTACTTCTTGAATGAGCCGTCTTGCTTCTTCCATCTTTTTGGAAGACAAGGCGATATTAATGAGATTGTTTTTAATCCGTAGTTTTTCAGACTCTTTATCTGTATGCTCCAAAATACTGTGATAGATACTCAGGGCATCTTCCTTTTTTCCCTGTCTTTGGTATAACTCAGCCAGTGCCAGTTTTAATTCATTGTCTTCATTCGTGGACGTTTTAATTTGTTTTTCTAATTCACTAATGGCTTCATTCATATCATGCCGTGATAGAAAACTAATCAGCGTCAGTTTTGCTGTGGTGCTATCAGGATTATCCTGAACCGTATCCCTGAGCACTTGAATGGCTTGTTCTTGTTTGTTCCTGCGCAAGAAATAAAGTGCCAAGGTTTGTCGATAAGATAGATTGTCAGGTTCTTCAAAAATCAGGTGATTAAAAAGTTTCACAACCTCAGCTTCTTTTCCCTGAGCAGCATTTAATTGAATAATTAATAAATCCAGTTTTTTTTCATTTTTGTCGTCTCGAGTGACTTGTTCTATTGCCTGTTGAATGTTTTTGTATTTTTTTTCTTTTAATGCCATTGACACATATAATTGAAGTACATCAATATTATTTGGATTTTCTTTTAGCACATTGCTGATAAGTTCAATTGCTTTGTCTTTATTTTTTTCTCTATAGGCAAAGGCCGCCTGTAACATTTGTGCATTGATATTCTCTGGGGCTATTGATAATGCCTTATTAAGTGTTTCTTTTGACAGTTCAAGTTCACCAGACATTAATCGTAATTTAGCTAAAGAGACCGTTGCATCTGCATGTTTAGGATTAAACTTAATCGCATTCAACAAGTTGGCATGCATTACTTTCCAATTTTTATTTTTTTCATTAATCAGTCCCATCATATAATGGGCATCTGCATGTTGGGAATTGATCTTGATAGTATTTTTTAGTTCAAGAGCAGCTTTTGAAAATTCTCCTTGCTCAAAAAGAGTTTGTGCTTTTTGATAATACTCTTCGGCTTTTTCTTCAGGACTACTGCATCCATAAATACCGATCAGTGATATTAAAATTATTAGTATTATTTTTTGCATTCTATTCTCAATATATATCATTAGATGATTTAGTTAGGAACATAATCGGTTAAAACGCCTGAAATTTGTTTTGCAAATTCATTGAGTCGTCGCTCTGCATCAATTTCTTCTTCATCGGGTGAAATAAGGGTCACCAGTCTCACCAGAGCGCCATCGGTTCTATTGTACATTAATGATCGTTTGAACATAGAAAATTTTAGCTCGTATTCACTAGAATAGGTTTCACCTTGTTGTTGAAACCAATAGTATACCCAATCAACTTGAAAATGCAGGATCGAACGTCTGAAAATTATCATTAATTCGAGTATCTAATGATTTTCCAATTTCAGGTAAAA
>JAHXIM010000433.1 GCA_025655635.1 gamma proteobacterium symbiont of Lucinoma myriamae
CAATTTATGCCATGGAATTTAACTGAAAAAATTCAGCCCTTAAATAAAGTGGCATGATCCGTCAACGTGGGAAGTTTTGACGTATACGGTTCTCTGATTGCCTATTGTCACAAGAAAGACAAACCAACAATCAGAATTGATGAGAGTGAAATGAAAACGCTCTGTACTATTTAATTGAAAACAATTTGAGTTCTTATCCAGATCTCAGGTTAGTTACCAGTTGTTTTAGTATTCTTTTTTGGTAATCACACTAGTACAAATCATTCCATAAAAAAATATAATCCTGCAACTGTCAGTTCACACCAGTCTTTGACTTAAAAATACCAAATAGGGATAAATTTTCACACTATTCATGAATTTATGAAAAGGCATGCTTCTATTGTGAACGGAGGCTGGTCTGTCTATAGCCAATTTCAGATAAATGAATTATGCTAACGATAATTTTATTAATTGACGTTAGAGACAGATACATGAATGGCGATGATCTTTCTGCTTTTGAAGCAGAACTTGGGTTTGATACACTGGCAATAAGAGCGGGTTATAAGAGAACTCAGGAAGCGGAACACGATGAAGCAATTTTTCCTACCTCAAGCTATGTTTATAGTTCAGCGGCTCAGGCGGCAGCACGATTTACAGGTGATGAGCCGGGTAATATTTATTCACGCTTTACCAATCCAACAGTAAGGACCTTTGAAGACCGTCTGGCTGCGCTGGAAGGGGCTGAAAGTTGTGTAGCGACCTCTTCGGGCATGGCTGCGATTATGAGTACCTGTCTGGGTTTGCTCAAAACCGGTGATCATATTGTTTCTTCGCGCTCAATTTTTGGTTCAACGGTGGTATTATTTAATAATTATATGGCTCGCTTTGGTGTGACGACCAGTTATGTTGATCTGACTGATCTGAATGACTGGGAAGCTGCCATTCAAAAAAATACTAAGCTATTGTTTCTTGAAACCCCATCGAATCCTTTAGTTGAGATAGCCGATTTGACACGGCTTGCTGAACTGGCACATCAACATGATTGTTTGCTGGTGGTAGATAATTGTCTGTGTACGCCGGCCTTGCAAAAACCTTTATCAATGGGGGCTGATATAGTCATTCACTCAGCAACTAAATATATTGATGGGCAGGGACGAGGTGTTGGTGGAGCAGTTCTGGGTGCAAAGGAAGTGGTTGGTGGTGATGTATATGGCGTGCTCAGAACAACGGGTCCTACAATGAGTCCATTTAATGCCTGGATCTTTTTAAAAGGCCTGGAAACACTTAATCTCAGAATGAAAGCTCATTGCGCCAATGCAATGGCTTTAGCTCAATGGTTAGATGAGCATCCTGCTGTGGATACAGTCTATTATCCTGGTCTTAAAAGCCATCCTGGTCATAGCTTAGTGGCTAGTCAGCAAAGTGACTTTGGTGCTTTATTATCATTCGAATTAAAAAATAATAGTAGAGAACAGGCATGGCAGGTAGTTGATAATACCCGTTTATTATCAATTACCGCTAATCTTGGTGATGTGAAATCTACCATTACTCATCCTGCGACCACCACTCATGGAAGAGTAGCGCTTGAAGAACGTGAAAAATCGGGTATTAGTGATGGTTTACTGCGTATTGCTGTGGGCTTAGAGTCCATAGAAGATATTCAGAATGATCTTCAGCGAGGACTCTCGAAATTATCTTAAGTTTTTTTAATGAAGAATATCCTCGAATATAGCCAATATCAGAATCAACAGGTGCGAGCATTAGTCTGGTCGTTGCTAAGTCCCGCACTGGTGAATGAATCCGGTGATTACCCGGCCTGTGTCAGCGCACAATGGTGCCATGAGCTTTATGACAGCATGCGTCCTTTTCTGATGCAATTAGATAATGATCCTGCTGAGTTACTGCAATGGCTTGAACAGTTCAAATCATGGCGTCTTGGTATACGTTTTGAAGCGTATTGGGCCTTTATATTAGAGCAGTTAAAAAAACAAAATAAGCTTACTCACTACACCACTCATACCCAGGTTCAGGAACAGATTAATAATGGACCCTTTAAGCAAACGCTGGGTGAAATGGATTTTGTATATCAAGATATTAATAAGCAATTACATCATCTGGAAATTGCCGCAAAATTTTATTTACTCAAACCCGATGAGTTTGGTTTTGAACGTTTGATTGGTCCTAACGGGGGAGATTGGTATGAGCGTAAGTTGGAGCATTTGTTTAAAAAACAATTACCACTATCTAATCGTTCAGAAGCAAAAAAAATACTAGCAGAAGATTTTGACATTGATGTTGAAGAGATTGACTGCCATCATCAGGGACTGATAAAAGGTATGATCTTCCTGCCTGTAACGGGTGAAGGTAATTTAAATGATAATGAAGTCAAACGACTTAATCCTGAATGTCTGATGGGTACCTGGGGGACAATTAATAATTGGTATTTGTCAGATCCCGGTGAATTGGGGCGTTGGGTGATGTTAGATAAACTTTCATGGTTAGTACCACAAGTTTATTCATCACAGGAAGAGATACTTTATAGTGCTAAAGAAATGGCTTATAAATTAAAAACTCATTTTCATGGCACAAAACGCAGCGTGTTAATTGCTCGTCTTGACTATGATGAAGAACATAACTTGTGGCTGGAACAACAACGGGTGATGGTAGTTGATAAATATTGGCCAAATTTTAAACGCACTATAGATAATATACTTCAGCAATCAGAAAAAAGACCAACAGATACATCAGTGTTCCCCTTTTAACTCAACCTCGGAACTAATCGGTTCATGAGAGCACTCATAAGGTTCGCCAAAGACTTACCTGTCATAAT
>JAHXIM010000552.1 GCA_025655635.1 gamma proteobacterium symbiont of Lucinoma myriamae
CATTCTACCAATGATTATTGGTCACCAGTAGATTACGAAGAGATGCAAAAAGTTGTGTAATTGAGTGTCCTGAAAAGTGTTGACAGATCACGGTTTTTCACACTGATCTGTGAAGCACGTTGGTAAGTTAAATCATAGTAACTTACCAACATAACAACTTATTGCACACCTTTCTTAAAGGTCATGCGTCCTTGAGGATCATCAGGTAAAACATCTACTTCAATCACATCACCAGGCATAAATTTACCTGCCAGGATTTCCTGAGCCAGAGGATTTTCTAAAGTCTGTTGTATGGCACGTTTTTGTGGTCGAGCACCATAGATGGGATCAAAGCCTGCTTCGCTAATTTGATCCATTGCTTCACTTGTTACAACCATATCCAACTCACGCTCATGCAGACGTGTACGTAAATCCTGCATCTGGATTTTAGCAATTTGCTGAATAGCTTCTTTTCCTAAAGGATGGAATACCACGACATCATCAACACGGTTAATAAATTCCGGACGAAAATGTTGGGCAATCACATCCATCACTTCTGATTTCATTAATTGGTAATCCGCCTCTGCTTCAGCAGCCGATTGAGAACCCGCTTGCTTGCTGGAAGAACGTACACTCAGTTCTTGAATTCGTTGTGAACCCAGATTAGAAGTCATGATGATCACGGTATTGCGAAAATCAACAGTACGTCCATGTCCATCGGTTAAACGGCCATCATCAAGCACCTGCAGCAAAATATTAAACACATCCGGATGGGCTTTTTCAACTTCATCCAATAAAATGACGGAGTAAGGCTTACGTCTTACCGCTTCAGTCAAATAGCCGCCTTCTTCATAGCCGACATAGCCGGGAGGTGCGCCAATTAAGCGAGCCACCGCATGTTTTTCCATGAATTCCGACATATCCAGTCGCACCATAGATTCTTCAGTATCAAAGAGAAAGCTGGCCAATGCTTTGGTTAATTCTGTTTTACCCACACCGGTAGGGCCAAGAAACAGGAAGGAACCATTGGGACGTCTCGGATCAGATAAACCGGCACGTGAACGTCGAATGGCATTAGATACAGCGGTCACAGCTTCTGCTTGTCCAACCACTCGTTCATGCAATTGTTCTTCAAGACGCAAAAGTTTATCATTTTCGCCTTCCAGCATTTTTGCCACAGGAATACCGGTCCATTTGGCGACAACTTCAGCCACTTCTTCTTCCGTCACAGAATTTCTCAATAATTTAGGCTGATCACCCTGATCAATCATTTCTAATTGAGAAGCCATATCCAGTTGTTTTTCCAGTTCAGGAATGCGTCCGTATTGCAGTTCTGACATGCGTCCCAGATCACCGGCTCGCTGGGCAGTTTCCAGATCCTTGCGTGCCTGATCCAGGTTTTCTTTAATATGCTGAGTACCTTGTACTGCTGCTTTTTCAGATTTCCAGATTTCTTCTAATTCAGAATATTCTAATTCCAGCTCAGCAATATCTTCCTGTAAAATTCCCAGACGTTTTTTGGAGGCAGAATCAGATTCTTTGCCCAGCGCTTCACGTTCAATTTTAAATTGAATAATGCGACGCTCCAGTTTATCCATTTTTTCTGGTTTAGAGTCAATTTCCATACGAATTCGACTGCCCGCTTCATCAATCAAATCAATTGCTTTATCGGGTAATTTGCGTTCTGTAATATAACGATGTGACAAGTTGGCTGCTGCAACAATAGCCGGGTCAGTAATATCGACGCCATGATGCAGTTCATATTTTTCTTTCAAGCCACGCAGAATAGCAATGGTATCTTCCAAAGTGGGTTCTTCTACTAATACTTTCTGAAAGCGACGTTCCAGAGCCGCATCTTTTTCCAGATATTCCCGATATTCATCCAATGTGGTGGCTCCCACACAATGCAGTTCGCCACGAGCTAAAGCCGGTTTAAGCATGTTTCCGGCATCCATAGAGCCTTCTGCTTTACCCGCTCCCACCATGGTATGCAGCTCATCAATAAAGAGAATAATACTGCCTTCCTGTTTGGACAAATCTTTAAGCACGGCTTTGAGGCGTTCTTCAAATTCACCACGAAATTTGGCTCCGGCAATCAATGACCCCATATCCAGCGGAAGAATGCGCTTATGTTTCAAACCTTCAGGGACTTCGCCATTAATAATACGTTGTGCCAGACCTTCAATAATGGCTGTTTTACCCACTCCGGGTTCGCCAATCAACACTGGATTATTTTTTGTACGACGCTGTAATACCTGAATAGTACGACGAATTTCATCATCTCGTCCAATAACCGGATCCAGTTTTCCCTGTTCTGCTCGTTCAGTCAGATCGATGGTGTATTTTTCTAATGCCTGTCGTTGTTCTTCTGCATTGGGGTCATCAACCGTCTGACCACCACGCATATTATCAATCGCTTTCTCGATAACAGGCTTGCTGGCACCCAACTCTGACAAGATTTTGCCTAATTGCCCCTTATCATCAGTTGCCGCCAGGATATAAAGTTCACTGGAGATAAACTGGTCTTTACGCTGCTGAGACAGTTTATCCGTCATATTAAGCAGGCGGGTTAATTCAGGAGAAACTTGCACATCACCGGCAAAACCTTCAATGCTGGCCATTTGATCCATAGCTTTGGACAGGTGTGAACGCAGTAAATGAATATTGACATTAGACTGGGTCAATAAATGTCTTGCCGTACCGCCATCCTGATCCAATAATGCCAGCATGACATGTATGGATTCAATAAACTGGTGGTCACGCCCCACAGCCAGGCTTTGAGCATCAGCAATGGCTTGCTGAAATTTGCTGGTAAGTTTATCC
>JAHXIM010000442.1 GCA_025655635.1 gamma proteobacterium symbiont of Lucinoma myriamae
TAACATTTCTGGTCTTTATGGTCACTCAAAAACAGGGATAAATCCTTATATTTCAAATAGATAATATATTTTTCAGGGCTGACTAATTATCTGCCAGGAAGCATGGATTGTATTGACTCAACAGTTAATACGACTCACTATCTCGAACTGTTAAATCAATTGGGCTTAATAGTTCGTCATGAATTACAGCAACCCGTTTATCGTTCCCCTAATTTAATGGGACAACATTGGGCGGCACAAATTAAAAATACAAACAGCAGACAAAGTTACGCTGTAGATTCATGGCAAACTGATAATGGACTACCCCCGGTTATTCAGGATATAGAAAAATGGAAAACCAGAGAGCCTGTTGATAATTAATGATCTAATCGCATTATTTAAGACACTGCCTGACTTAATTGCGCTTCATCAATAGGAAAGGTTAATGTCCGGTGAATATCAAAGCGTGAACTCACCTTTTCAAAGCGCTCTTTATTACTCTGATCAATAAAAATAACCACTTTTATATCTCTTTGATGCTGAGCACTGGCCATAATAGATTCTAATGAACTGGTGCGATCACGAAAATCAGTCTGAAAATTAAATTCCGCCACTAACATTGCTATGCTGTTTTTTTTCAAAAAACTAATAGCTTTACGTGGTGATTTAACTGTCTCCACTTTATATCCCTGAGCTTCATATAAAGCGGTAAAATCAGGGTAGCCTCTCTGTTCAATTACCGCTAAGAGAATTTTATCTGATGAACCCATTGCACCTGTCATTCTATTTCCTGTTTGTCTTTTTCCTGCTGCTGCATAGTCCAAAGGCTGGTATAAAGGCCATTTTCAGCCAATAATTGCTGATGATTGCCCTGCTCTTTTATCCGGCCATTTTCCAGCACAATAATAATATCGGCATCGGCAATAGTAGACAAGCGATGAGCAATAACCAGTGTGGTTCTTTGCTGTGCCACTTCTGCCAATGAAGTCAAAATAACTTGCTCCGACTGGGAATCCAATGAGGATGTGGCCTCATCAAACACCAGAATTTTAGGATTTTTTAAAATCACCCGGGCAATAGCGACTCGTTGTTTCTCACCACCGGATAATTTAAGTCCGCGTTCACCTACCACAGTATCATAACCATCGGGTAATTCACTGATAAAATCATGAATATTTGCCATTTTTGCCGCTTTAAACACGTCATCTTCGGTGGCATCCGGGCGAGCATAGATAATATTATGATAAATGCTTTCATTAAACAGCACCGTATCCTGAGGCACTATACCGACCGTCTGGCGTAAGCTTTCCTGTGTCACATCACTGATAACTTGGCCGTCAATGCTGACACTGCCTTTATCAACATCATAAAAACGAAATAATAAGCGTGATAAAGTGGATTTGCCTGCTCCTGAAGGACCGACAACAGCCAGTTTTTTTCCGGCAGGTATTTCAAAACTAACCTGATGCAGGATCTGCCGTTCCGGCTGATAACCAAAGTCAACATTTTCAAAACGTACCATACCTTGAGATGCATTGAGCTCAACCGCATCTTGCTTATCAGAAACATTGCCTTTTTTGTCTAACAAACCAAACATTAAATCAATATCAGCTAGAGAATGCATCATTGAGCGATAAATAATACCCAAAAAATTCAGTGGTATAAATAGCTGCAGCATCAGTGCATTAACCAGCACCAGATCACCAATACTCATACTGCCGTCAACCACTCCCTGAGCAGCATAAAACATCATAATAGTGACACCGACAGCAATAATACTGCCCTGACCAAAATTTAATATGGACATAGAAGTCTGACTCTTAACAGCCGCATCTTCCCATTCATCCAGCGTATTATCATAACGATTAATCTCATAATCATCATTATTGAAATATTTCACTGTTTCAAAATTAATCAAACCATCCACCGCCATGGCATTGGCATGTGAATCCAGGCGATTCATATAATGACGAATGTG
Source organism: gamma proteobacterium symbiont of Lucinoma myriamae (assembly GCA_025655635.1). Taxonomy (GTDB): domain Bacteria; phylum Pseudomonadota; class Gammaproteobacteria; order GRL18; family GRL18; genus GRL18. The sequence goes on from JAHXIM010000442.1 coordinate 1,958, forward strand.
CATACGCCAATTAGTGACTGATAGTGTAAAAGCGACATAAACCAGTATGGTGCTAAAAGTAACAATGGCAAAATGCGCGTCATAATCACCCAGAAGTAAAAAAGCAACCAATATAAATTCGGCCATGGTAGGAATAATATTAAATACCAGATAATTCATAATAGAGGAGACCGCCCGTGTACCCCGCTCTAAATCACGTGAGATACCGCCGGTACGTCGTTCCAGATGAAATTGTAAGGATAAAGAATACAGGTGAGACAGCACTTCACGGGAAAGATTGCGCATAGCACGATAACGCACTCTGGCAAAGACCGTATCACGCAGTTCACTAAATAACACATTGAGCAGACGTAATGCGCCATAACCGAGCAATAGCGTCACCGGCAAAACCAGCGGCAAAGTCTTTGAGTCCAGCAAATCAACAATATCTTTAAGTATAAAAGGCACCGCTACCGTGGCGACTTTGGCAAGGATTAACAATACCATTGCTACTAAAACCCGTCCTTTATATTCCCATAAAAATGGTACAATACGTTTCAGGTTTGATAAATCATGGCGATCTTTGTGCGGTGCATCTGTATAACGTGTGCGTATCATAGTCTAAATTTAAAATTCCTTGGCATTAATGTGAGTAGTTATGCCGTATAGATATTGTTGCAGGGAATAAAAAACCATTTACTGTCAGCAAATGGTTTACTCTAATTAATTTTGGCATTAAACTATACCTGAAACAAAACGAAACTAAAACTTATATACCCGTGATCAATGAAAGTGCTTGATTTTTATATAAATAGGGATCAAGATTAGCACATGACGCAACTAACCCTAACAGCCCCTCA
>JAHXIM010000373.1 GCA_025655635.1 gamma proteobacterium symbiont of Lucinoma myriamae
TTGGGCTGTAAGAGCTGCTTGATCTCCTTTGATAAGAGCATCAAACAGTAACGGCACTTCTAACACACACTCTTTAACAATACCGATATGTGTTTGTAATGCTTTAAAAGGAGATTTTGTAAACATGGTAGCGATTTGAGGTTTTTTACGCATTTTCTTTGTCCGTATTAAGAGAGAAAAGAAATATGAAAGTGAACTTATTTATTAATATAGTTGACTTTGGATTTATTACAATGACACCCGTCAACACTTTTATTAATTCTGGATTTATTTTAAACAACACACATCTTTTATCGTTGTTTAAAATTAAATAAAGAGCTTTTTAGCACTGATATTTAATTTGTATACTGTAATTTTCGGAGAAAAATATAGCAGGATAATACTGAGGATTATTTAATGGGACACCACTTTTAATCAAACTCAACTTCCCGCCCTTAATCACATCTATAGTGATACAAAACCCACTATAGAGGTCACAAGACTACGAAATTTCATGAAGCTCAATCAATGACAATAAAAATACTGCCATTCATCCCCCGGGAAAGTTAAGTAAAAAGTAAAATTATTTTTGTAACTATTCGCACGTATTTCTTAATGAACACTATTATGCTGAACAGTTAATTCCCTTTTTTTAATTTTTTTAGGGCTTCTATGCCCTTTTTTCTCTGTGCATGAACAACCGCTATTTCCTTTTTTAACTGCTTACGATTTTTTTCGTTTTTAAGCTTATTTTTAAGAGAGTGTTCTTTTTTCTTAAGTTTCTTTAACACATCAGTAAAACATTTAGTATGCTCGTATTGTTTTTCTTTGTCGGCAGATAGAAATCTTTTGACAACTTTTAATAGTTTAGGTGCTCTCATACATCCCTCTAATTATTATTAATCTTTTTGTGAATCCAGAATCTCTTGCATTTCAACCTCATCAAGTGCAAGACTGCGTTCTACTGCTTTCATATCCAGATCACCTGTTGCGAATAAAACCTCACCCATTTGTAATAGATTTTTCATGACATCATGTGAGTAAGTTGTATCGTTCATCAGGGAAGTGGCCATTTCAGCAGTGATTTTATCTTCATGAATCAGTACTTCGAGTACACCATTCGCTGTTGTATCATTTATCTTCATTTCCACCTTGAGGTTATCAAGTGACAGAATATCACCGCCACCCTTGGCTTCTTCAAGGCTTCGCAGTACGGCCATCAAGTGTTTACGGATGTTATTGTATTCATCGCGAATATATTGATTATCCGAAAGAATATAGGCTGATAGATTCTTATGTAGATGTTTCGTATCTTTAATGGCTTCAACAATGTCTCTGCCGACAGCGCGCAGCTCAAATAATTCATTGCTCTGCTCCGGTGTCATCTGTGTTTGTGCCCGGCTAATAAACATAACAATATCACTATAAAGTCCCTTCACATTACGGTTATATTCATCATCAATATCAACTAGGAATCGGCTTGTTAGAACTATTGATAATCTCACTAGAGTCTTTATCAGATAGAATATCATGACGGTGCAGACTTATGCCATGGGCGATAATAGCAAAAGCATTATCATACAGATGTATCATTTCCTTACGAACTGACTCAATAGCGACATCTGGAATAGCTTCAGCTGCCTCAGACAGATATTTTGGCATTGCCACCGTAATCGCCTTTTCTGGCATGACACGGGTAAGAAAAGTCACCAACTGATTAGTGAAAGGTATCATCGCCAGGATACCAATAGAATTAAAAATGGTATGGAATACAGCCAGTTTTAGCGTATAGTCATCTGCACCAATACCGACAACACTGGAAAAACCATCAACTGCATCCATGATCTGGTAAATAAATACAATAGCAATAAGAGCAGTGACCAAGTTAAAGATAAGATGCGCACCAGCTAATCGCTTATCCTGTACATTTGAACTCATAGAACCGATGATTGCAGTAATTGTCGTGCCCACATTGGCACCAATAGCTAAAGCCAGGCCATTTTCATACGTAATTTGCTGTGCAGCCAGAGCAGTAATAATAATAACCAGCGTGGCATGACTGGATTGCATTATGACGGTTGCCGCCATACCCAGTAAGGTAAACAAAAAGAGTCCGGGATAACCACCTACTGAGAATGCTTTTAAATCAATAGTTGTTCTGAATGCTTCAAATCCTTCTTTCATATGGTGGATTCCGAGGAAAAGAAATCCTAAGCCTGCCAGAATATAACCAATACCGTTAAGGTGCTTTGATTTTTGAAAGACTAAAATGATGCCGAAAACCAGCATCGGCATTGCATAGGCAGAAATTTTTACCTTAAGGCCAAAGCCGGCAATCAGCCAGGCACCCGTGGTGGTGCCCAGATTAGCTCCGAAGATGATACCAATACCTGCAGCAAGGCTGATCAAACCGGCACTGAGAAATGAAATAGTAATAACAGAGACTAATGAACTGGACTGCATCAATGTCGTGGACACAACACCAAAACTGACACTTTTCCATAACTTGTCGGTGGTTTTCTGCAGCAGTTTTTCTAATAGCCCACCAGTAAAGGCCTTAAATCCTTCTTCCAGAAACAGCATACCAAAGAGAAAAATGGCAACACCAGAAGCTATTTCTTTAAAATCAGGGCTGATCCAGAAACCGTAGGCAAGGACAAATAAAATAGTCGGTAAAAATATCTTTCTGATCATGGTTAGCGGAATCCAATTATTTAGTCGACCCTGAAAAAAGACAATCTCAATGACACAATAGATTATCGTACAATATTGATTCTATTTTTATTGTTCATGTTCATATTGTTAT
>JAHXIM010000438.1 GCA_025655635.1 gamma proteobacterium symbiont of Lucinoma myriamae
TACTTAAAAAAAATCATGTCTCATAAAACCGAACAAGAAATTATGAAAAGTTGGCAAAGAGGTTTTTTCAGACTGAATGTAAATGTTTGTTGTGCGACTTTTAATTACAAAAATGAAGTTATTGAGAACATCTACTTTATCTATGATAAAGGCGGTAAACCTAATATATTTAATAAGGCGATAATTTATGAATTATGAGAAGCCACTGCTTAGTGTTGTGGTGGTGACATATAACCATGAAAAGTATATAGCACAATGTCTGGAATCATTGATTAGTCAAGAGACGAAATTTCATTATGAAATCATTGTTGGAGATGATTGTTCAACTGATAGTACACAGGAAATTATATCTGATTACCAGAAGAAATACCCAAATATAATTAAACCTATTTTTCAGGAAACCAATACGCTTAATGTGGATAAAAAAAATTTTAGTGATGTAATTAGTGCCGCATTGGGTAAATACATTGCCTTTGTTGATGGTGATGACTTTTCTTTTCCTGACAAGCTTAAAGAGCAGGTTGATTTTATGGAAAAACATGACAATGTTGGAATTTGTCATCATAAAATGGAGATGATTTATAATGACTCTTTTAGGTGGGGACGAAAGAAATATACTCATTATCCTCATAAAGAAAATATTATTTCACTTTGTGAATATTCCACAAACTTAAATTGCATTTATCATAGTTCTAAAATTTTCAGAAGTGATTTGATTCCATCTAAAGGCTTGTGCTTTGATACGGATAAAAATGCACTTGATTATGTATGGATTATGCAATTATTAATACAATCTAATTCAATGATAGGATATTTAGAAAAGCCTCTAGGTGGATATAGGGTTGGGGTTGGGGTTGCCACGTCAAAAGGCTATGCAGTAAAAGGTAAGAGGGGACATATGCATGCAATTCAGTTGCTGGATGATTCTAGCTTGTGTAATAAAAGAACCGTTAACTATTTGCGTTCAATTACTATGGCAGGTTTTGCAAGAATAAATTTGCAGCTAAATTTTTTTAATGAATTTGTAACTTGTCTTGATGAAGCTAATGATTATTTCCCGCTAAAGAAAATGAATAAACTTTACTATATATTGAAGCACTATCCTTCCATTTTAAGTTTTATGTTTAAACTTAAAAATAGATTTTATTTTTAATGAGTATCTTATCCAAAACAAATAAGACTGTGATTTTATTGGCCACATATAATGGTGAACAATATCTTTCTGAGCAGCTGGATAGTATAATAGATCAAAGCTATCGGAACTGGACTTTATTAATAAGGGATGATGGCTCAACGGATAATACATTGTCTGTTATAAATAAATACCTCCTGTTAGATGATAGACTGCAGTTATTCAAAGACAACATAGGTTCTACTGGTTCAGCTGAAAGAAATTTTAATCTATTATGCAGTGAAGCATTAAAAAGAAATTTTGATTATTATTTTTTTTCAGATCAAGATGATATCTGGCATAAAGAAAAGATAAATGTTTTTATCAATAAAATTACGGCTGCAGAACAAGCTAATAAAAAAAGACCCTTATTGCTCTATTCGGATTTGACTGTAATTGATGAGCATGAAAATGTTATTCATGATTCATTTATGTGTTACCAGGGGCTTAAAAATGAAAATAATAAGCCATTAGAAACTTTGTTGACTCAAAACTATGTCACCGGGTGTGCTATGATGGTTAATCAATCATTACTAAAAATGGCATCTCCATTTCCTGACAATATAATTATGCATGATTGGTGGTTAGCATTATGTACTTCTACGACAGGAAAAATTATCTATATAGATAAGCCTCTAATTGATTATCGGCAACATTCTGCTAATGTGGTTGGAGCCAAAGGTTTCTGGTCAAGAATTAACCCTTTTGTAAAAGGGGTAATTCTTCATTGGATAGAAGGCAATGAACAGTTTCTATCCACAATAACTCAGTCAAAGACTCTTTATCAATGGTTGGCACATCATGAGCAGGATGATGAAAGAGATGAAGTAATGAATTTGGTCAACAGGTATTCATTATTATTGTCTCTTGGACGCTTTAAAAGGATCGCAAGAGTCTTTAAGTTGGGTGTCGGCAGACAGAATTTAATCATGCAAATAGCTTTTTTAATTAGAGTTTTTTTTATGTCGCCTAATAATAAAAATGACTAGCTTATTCCTTCATTTTTTCAAGAAAAACTAAATATCCGGTTGGGTAATTTTCTGAGTCGAGAGAGAATTGGAGTTGTTTGTTAAAAAAATAATTTATTTTTTCTAAGTTAATATATTGTCCTGAACTTCGGCCAAAGTGTTCAACAAATACCATTGCAAGTGATGTTGAAAGGCTACCGTTAGGCTCTATAGTAATATTAAGCTTGTTATTTCTGGTACCAGTTCAAGGTCTGGAAGCGTGCAGTCAATGTGTTCCTGCGCCCATCCGGCTCCAGTAATTTCTAAGACCAGTTGGAGTCTTTCTTCTACATTTGTATTTTTTATGTAAAAAGGATTTAACAGGATAACTCCTGATTTTGATTTTGCTAGAAGTTGATCTAAAAAATTTGTTCGTTCTTCTATTGGAATATGCTCTAATACGTGACAGGATATCACATAATCAAATGATTGGTCAGCAAACGGTAAATTTATCCCTGAAATACCATTAACATCAGGTTCAACAAGACAATAAGGTGAATCTGGAATAAAGTAAGAAAGTTGACCGTACCCGCCCCCTACATCCAGAATAGATGGTATTGTGTTTTTACTTTTTCTGGAAACTGCACTTGATAAAGTTTTAA
>JAHXIM010000052.1 GCA_025655635.1 gamma proteobacterium symbiont of Lucinoma myriamae
TTATTATAACATTTCTGGTCGATCTGGTCACTCAAAAATAGGGATAATTCCTTACATTTCAAATAGATAATATGTTCTTCAGGGCTGACTATTTAGTAGGGTATTCTATAGTGACTCTTGATTGAGATCAAGTATATTTGTTTGTTTTATATAAATCTATGATTTTAATTTGGCAAAAGCAGCCGCCATGGCGTTATTTGCCGGTGCTGCTTTGTTACTCTGTGTGATTTTTTTTCTTTGCCGCTTGGATACTGCAGTTTCTTTTATTGCTCTGGGAGCAGCTTCCGGCTTATCATTAAGACGCATCGTTAAAGCGATTCTATTACGTTTTAAGTCAACTTCTACGACTTTTGCCTTTACAACATCACCTGCTTTAACAACGTCTCGTGGATCTTTGACAAATTTATCAGCCAATTGTGAGATATGTACCAGACCATCCTGATGAACCCCTATATCAATAAATGCACCAAAATTAGTGACATTAGTGACGACACCTTCAAGGATCATATCAGGTTTCAAATCTTTGGGCTCTTCAACACCCTCTTTAAATTCAGCAGTTTTAAATTCAGGTCTGGGATCACGACCGGGTTTTTCCAGTTCTTTAATAATATCTCTAACCGTGGGCTCACCAAAACTTTCATCAATATAATCTGTGGGATTAAGAGATTTAAGGAAATGTCTATCACCAATCAAGTGTCTAATATCACGACTGGTATTGGTTACAATTTTTTCAACTAAAGGGTAGGCTTCAGGATGTACCGCTGAACTATCCAGAGGATTAGTGCCATTCATAACACGTAAAAAACCGGCAGACTGTTCAAATGCTTTATCGCCTAGTCGAGACACTTTCAATAACTCTTTCCGATTTTTAAATGCCCCATGCTGTTCTCTATAGGCAACAATATTCGCCGCTAAAGTTCGACTTAAACCCGAAACCTGAGTTAATAAGGGTACTGATGCCGTATTAAGATCAACACCAACTCCATTAACACAATCTTCAACAATCGTTTCCAACTTCTTTGTTAATTGAGTCTGGCTGACATCATGCTGATATTGACCCACACCAATGGACTTAGGATCAATTTTGACTAATTCTGCCAATGGATCTTGTAAGCGTCGTGCGATAGAAACAGCACCACGAAGTGAAACATCAAGATCGGGAAATTCTTTAGAGGCCAGTTCAGATGCAGAATACACTGAAGCCCCTGCTTCTGAAACAACAATTTTATTTAGTCTCAGCTCAGGATTTTGTTTGATTAAATCTGTCGCTAACTTATCTGTTTCTCTGGATGCTGTACCATTACCAATACTGATTAAAGTTGCATTATATTTTTTTGCCAGTGCTGATAAAACATGTAGAGATTGATCCCATTGATTTCTGGGTACATGAGGATAAATAGTGGCATCATCAAGAAACTTGCCGGTTTCATCCACGACAACAACTTTTACACCGGTACGTAAGCCGGGATCAAGACCAATAGTCACTTTTTGACCTGCGGGAGACGCCAGTAATAAATCATTGAGGTTTTTACCAAACACATCAATGGCAGCTTCATCCGCATTTTCTCTAAGACGTTTTTTTAAATCCATATCCAGTGATGTTTTTACTTTAATTTTCCAGGTCCATTTAACCACTTCCTGTAACCATTTATCAGCTGGCCTGCCTTGATCTTCTATACCAAAGAAATGAGCAATTTTATGCTCCATTAATGATAATGCTTGTGGATTAGCTTTAGTAAGATCATCATCAAGTTCCGAGTTAATTGTTAAATAACCTTCTTTTCTACCCCTGAATAAGGCCAGAATACGGTGTGAAGGCATGTCTTCAAGTTTTTCCTGAGTATCAAAATAATCAGAAAATTTACTGCCAGCTTCTTCCTGACCGGCAACTACTTTAGAAACCATTAAACCGTTTTTCCATAAACTTTCACGCAAATCACCAATAAGTTCCGGATTTTCAGCAAAACGCTCCATAAGAATTTGCTTTGCACCATCTAAAGCATCTTTAACAGTAGCAATATTATTTTCCTGATCGGGAGCCTGATTAATGAATTGTACTGAATAACTATCAGGAGCAAGAGTGGGATCATTTAGTAAGGAGTCAGCCAGAGGTTCAAGACCGGCTTCACGTGCCAGTTGTGCTTTAGTTCTACGTTTTACTTTATAAGGTTTATAAAGATCTTCCAGACGTGTTTTTGTTTCAGCAGTTAATAGACTCGTTTTAAGAACAGCAGTAAGCTTACCCTGTTCTTCAATGGTATTTAAAATAACCATTCTGCGTTCATCCAGTTCACGTAAATAAATTAATCGTTCATCTAATAATCTTAATTGTGAATCATCCAGACTTCCGGTAACTTCTTTTCTGTAGCGGGCGATAAAAGGCACTGTATCACCTCCATCAAGTAAGGTAATAGTGGCCTCTACCTGAGATAGATTAACATTAAGTTCTTGCGCTATTCTCTGAGAAATCGGTGTAAGCATACGTGAGGTTTTTCCAAAATTATTAATAAAATATGAGACAGGATAATAGCATTTTTCATATGCCTTATCATGAGTTGCATGAATACAATCAATATAAGGTCATTGCGGGCAAAAAAAAGGCCGCTTCTATTTTGAAAGCGACCTTTTATTGAGATGAGCTTTTTATTTTAAGCAAGTGCTATATAAACAGCCAGAGCAGAGATTATTCGTAAACGTCAATTAAAACCCACCTTCACAATTAGTTTCAGTCAGGTCAGACTATGATCTTCAATTCGCAATCCGGAGATATAAATG
>JAHXIM010000463.1 GCA_025655635.1 gamma proteobacterium symbiont of Lucinoma myriamae
TTTACCTGAAATTGGAAAATCATTAGATACTCGAATTAATGATAATTTTCAGACGTTCGATCCTGCATTTTCAAGTTGATTGGGTATAATAGTCCGGCAAGGAAAAATTCTTCACACTGATTGATGGGTATTTTGTGTTCAGCAGCAATTGCTTTGGAAGTTACACCCACACAAATAGAATGTGTCCAGAATTTATCCATTGATAAACTAGACTGTTTACTTTCTTTCATGTAACGCAGAACAGCAGTACTTAAGGCAAGATTTTTGACCGTATTAATACCCAGAATAATAATCGCACGAGTCAATGAAGTAATGTGGTTAGGTAAGGCATAATAAGCAGAATTGATCAGCTTAAGTACATTGCCTGCTAAAACAGGGTCAAGAGAAATGATTTTATTTAAATCATTGGGTGAAACATTGGGTTGATTACAAACTTCCAGAACTTTAGTTACTGTTGTCGATAAACTGGGCATTTTATCGATATAACGCTGAATGGTTTGCAAGTGCAGTTCTGACACAAAAATCCTCCGCTAATTAGTGTGTACTTAAACGTTCTAAATTAAATGATCTAACTATAGTTGTTTGTTGACATTTTACCTACTCTTATCCCAAAAATAAAAAATTAATAATATGCTATGATTAATGGCAGTATTAATTAAAAAGTGACGACTATGACGAGTGTAAAACAAGAAGATTTGATCCAGAGTATTGCAGATGCACTACAATTTATATCCTATTATCACCCAAAGGACTATATTCAGGCACTTGGTGAGGCATATAAGCAGGAGCAATCAGCCTCTGCTAAAGATGCTATTGCACAGATCTTATTTAACTCGCGTCTTTGTGCTGAGGGACATAGGCCTATTTGTCAGGATACCGGTATCGTGGTTGTTTTTCTGGAAGTGGGAATGGATGTAAAATGGGATTGTCAATTAAGTCTGGAAGAGATGATTAATGAAGGCGTGCGCCGGGCTTATAATCATCCTGATAATGTACTAAGGGCATCGGTACTTGCTGATCCCGCAGGCACAAGAACGAATACCAGGGACAATACACCCGCAGTCATTCATACTAAAATCGTTCCCGGGAATACCATTAAAGTGAAACTGGCAGCCAAAGGCGGCGGCTCAGAAAACAAAGCAAAATTTGCAGCACTAAACCCCAGTGATAATTTGGTAGACTGGATTGTTAGTTCTGTTAAAGATATGGGGGCTGGCTGGTGTCCACCGGGTATTATGGGTGTTGGTATTGGCGGCACTCCTGAAAAAGCCATGTTGTTAGCCAAAGAATCCCTGTTGGAACCGGTCAACATACAAGAACTGATAAAAAAATCAGAACAGGGACAAGTGTTAAGCAGACCTGAAGAGCTGCGTCTTGAACTGTACGAAAAAATTAATGCACTAGGTATTGGTGCACAAGGACTGGGTGGCTTGACTACTGTGGTTGATGTCAAAGTACTGGACTATCCAACCCATGCCGCATCATTACCTGTGGCGATCATTCCCAATTGTGCGGCAACCCGTCATACCCATTTTACTCTGGATGGTTCTGGTCCTGCTGTTCTGACGCCGCCTGCACTGGAAGACTGGCCTGACGTTACCTGGACCGCATCCCCTAAAGCACGTCGGGTCAATTTAGATAACATAACTAAAGAAGAAATACAGAACTGGAAACCAGGCGAACAACTATTGCTTAATGGTAAATTGCTTACCGGTCGGGATGCAGCACACAAACGAATTATTGATACTCTGGCTAATGGTGAAGCATTACCCAAGGGTGTTGATTTTACCAATCGCTTTATTTATTACGTGGGACCTGTTGATGCAGTCAAAGATGAGTCAGTCGGACCTGCAGGTCCAACAACATCAACCCGCATGGATAAATATACTGAGACTATGCTGGCTGAAACTGGCCTGATTGGTATGGTAGGAAAAGCTGAACGTGGCCCCGTTGCCATTGATGAGATTAAGAAACATAAGGCTGTTTATCTTATTGCTGTTGGCGGAGCGGCCTATTTGATTTCTAAAGCAATAGAAAAATCCACCGTGCTTGCTTATGAAGAATTGGGTATGGAAGCAATTTATGAGTTTGAAATTAAAGATATGCCAGTCACTGTAGGTGTTGATGTTCAGGGAGAATCAGTGCATCAGACAGGGCCTGAGAAATGGTCACGACTTATTCATAAAAAAACGTAGTCTGCATAATATTAGTCAGCCGTTGGAGCGAAGTATAAATAAAGGGATTTTATCACAAAAGCCAATTATGTATATTGCCGGCACAGAGGAGGATATTGGCCATACTGCTTCGAGTATGGTGCCGTTAGCACAAACTATGAAAAAATAGATTAAAGAGATAAAAGACTGGTCGTTTGAGAGAGCTGTATCAAGCTCAGGGAATTAAAGCTTGTAATCAATAATATATAGCTAAGGGGCATGAAATAGTGAACATTATTTATTTACTATTCGCATCAGAACCTGTCATTCATTATTGTGCTCATACTGGCATAAAATCACCAAATAATAAATGACAGTTTCTGATGCTCTGTGTATATCATTCAGCAATAGTTATTTAGATGCGTAATAGTTTCAATGTTGCCTTACCAATACCTTTCAGCTCCAGAAGCTCTTTGTCACTTGCCTTTGCAATTAATGCTTTACTTGTAAAACCAGCCTCATTTAATACTTTAACCTAAAAAACGCAGTAGCCCATGCAACGACATAATATCCAGCACCAAACTTCTCATAATTGAACTGTTTTTCTCTAGGCTGGA
>JAHXIM010000284.1 GCA_025655635.1 gamma proteobacterium symbiont of Lucinoma myriamae
TTATTATAACATTTCTGGTCGATCTGGTCACTCAAAAATAGGGGTAATTCCTTACATTTCAAATAGATAATATGTTTTTCAGGGCTGACTACTTAAATGAAGCAGATAAAAAAGAAGCAGTCATCAATATAACGCCTCAGGATATTGTTACCCGGAGAAGTAAAAATAGACATGATGAGCAACAAACTAGTGGTGAATATTTGCTTGGAATTGATAATAAAGGTGATACCTTTGAAATTCGTCTGGACTTTGTCCTGAGTTATTCATTGCTACCTTCTTGAATTTTATAATACTCTTGCTTTATAAAAAAGTGTTTAAATCGAGTTCATTAATATATCATAGCCCTTCATCATATTTCACTGACTAAGTAGTATCAAATTATGGTTTTAATCTTAACACAGATATTACCCATATCCCTGTTTGGCTTTATCTGGCAGTTTTTAGCTGAAAAAGTGACTGATAAAGCAGTTAATGCAGAGCTCAGCCTTACGGTTATTTCATCACTGGTCTACTATTTTATGCTGCCTGCATTGATTTTAGATATACTCTGGCTGGCCCCCTTACAGGAAAATAGCTTCTATATTGCCATAATGGCCGCAGGCGGTGTGCTTGGTTCTATGGTATTGGCATTTCTGTTCAGTCGCTTCAGTAGTAATTTGCCAAGAGCAACAGTCGGTGCTGTCATTTTGGCCGCGAGCTTCCCTAATGCCACTTATATGGGACTGCCTGTTCTTAAAGAAACTTTTGGTGATTGGAGCATGAGCATTGCCTTACAATTTGATCTGTTTGCCTGCACTCCCATTTTACTGTCTTTAGGTATTTTTATCGCCAGCTCTTATGGACAACAGGAAAAACTAGGCAAACTGTTATTTTCCATGCTGAAGGTACCTGCTATCTGGGCAACAATTCTAGCCATCATTCTTAATCTTAATGATGTACCCATGCCGGAATTCTTACAAGGGATGTTTAACAAAATGGGGAGTACTGTTATCCCTCTTATGTTATTTTCACTAGGCCTGAGCCTGCGTCCCAAACTCATTTCATTACATGATATAAAACCTGTTCTGGTTATTACCGGTATACAACTCATCATGATGCCCTTTATTGTCTGGAGCATTGGGCAAACAATCCCCATATCGGAAATATACTTATTACCCGTGGTCATTGAGGGCGCCATGCCAAGCATGGTATTAGGATTAGTCTTATGTAATCGCTATAGATTAGATACCGGGTTTTATGCCAGTGCCGTCATGGTAAGTAGTCTGGCTTCCCTGATTACTTTACCGGCAATATTAAAGCTATTGTTATAATTTATTATGCGCCATAAAAAATGCCCGCCGGAATTAACCTGACGGGCATTTTTTTTACTGCTTTCTAAAAAGCCTGTCAGGCTGTAGCAGCTTCTGCTTTTTTGTCATACCACTTCTTAACTTCTTCATCCCAGCCATCCATACGTACGTATGAACACTGACGCGGTTCACTGACCATATTAGGATCCAGGTCAAGACCAATACCTTCAAGATAGTTAACCAGACCGATACGCTCGATCATTTCACCAGTACGCTCATGTTCTAAGGCATTTTCTGCGAAGAAATCAATCATTTCACCAGTCAGTTCAACCAGATACTCAATTTCTTCCATGGTATCAACTTTCAAAAATGGCGCAACAACAGTACCCATCATGTCACCAATCTTCAAAGTACGCTTACCACCAATAAGAACAGTCACGCCGGTATCATCACCAGGAGCCAGTGCTTTGGTCATGACATTGATACAGTGCATACAACGCACACATTCTTTGTTGTTTACATCTAATGTATCATCATCATTCAATTTAATGGCATTAGAAGGACAACGATCAGTAACATTATCAATCACATAGTCACGGCCTTTTAGTTCCACAAATGCCTTAACTTCATCCTGATCAACCTTCATCTCATCACGCCAGATACCAATTACAGCCATATCCGCACGTTCAATGGCATTGGTACAATCGTTTGGACAGCCAGACACTTTTACCTTAAATTTATAGGGAAGAGCAGGTCTGTGCAGATCATCCTGGAATTCATTAACCAGGTGACGCATTAAACCATGTTCATTAGTACATGAATGTTCACAACGAGCAGCACCAACACAAGCCATCGCAGTACGAACACAGGGGCCTGCACCACCTAAGTCAAAACCATAGGAATTGACCTTATCAAAAAAGGGCTGCATTTCTGCTGTAGTCGAACCGATAAACATGATATTACCGGTTTGACCGTGAAATGTTTGTAGACCTGAGCCGTGCTGTTCCCAGTCATCCGCTAATTGATTCAGAATATCCGCTGTATAAAAATTACCTGCGGGCGGCTGAACACGTACTGTATGAAATTCTTTTGATTCTGGAAAATGTTCCGCTACTTCAGAGAAACGTGGAATAATACCACCACCGTAACCAAATACAGAAACAGTACCGCCTTTCCACCACCCCATACGAGTTTCGTAAGAGTGTTCCAGCTGGCCTAATAAACCGCCAACCATTGAATTAATACGTTCACTAGGATGTTCATCTCTTAAACGCTTAAATGATGTAATAAAGCTGGGCCATTCGCCATTTTCCAGCTCATCCAGCATGGGAGTATCATAGATTGTTACTTTAGACATAAAGTCCTCCTTGAGGCTATTTAGTCGATCCTGAAAAAAGATAATCATCATGAATCGATAGATTATCGTACAACATTAATTGTAATTTTATTGTTCCTGATCAAA
>JAHXIM010000236.1 GCA_025655635.1 gamma proteobacterium symbiont of Lucinoma myriamae
TTTATCCAGACGCTTATGCAGTAAATCCTTGCTAAAGAATTTTAAAAATAAAGCAACAGGTGTAAAAATGATATAAAAAAGAAAAAATAATACTACTTTAGATATGAAACTACCCATTATTCTGCCAAATCTTACCCAAACTGTATAAAAAGAACTAAGAAGAGAAGGTTTTAGTAAAGCAACCCAAAAAAAGACTATAGAAAGAAAAAGAGACCAGTGCCTAATTTCTCCAGAGTCAACTAGTGGATAAAAGGCAATCAGGATAAAAATAAAAGCCCAAATTAATCCAAAAGTAACTAAATCTTTTTTAATTGGTTTCATCTATGAATATCTCCTGACAACTAATAGAAGGTGTTCGAGGTAGCATTATACATGAGTATCTCATAAATTTAATAAATAGGCTTTTATTGATTCTTATGAAAGTAAAAAATGACTATATAAATTTTAAAATTCAGTATAGAATTTAACTTTTAGTCAAATTTTTTATAGTGTAGCTAATCAATAATGGCAAAAATAGCAGTAATTGGATTGGGATATGTGGGCTTACCCCTTGCAGCATTATGTGCAATAAAAGAATATGATGTCATCGGTTTAGAACGCAGCCCCGAAGTCGTCGAAACATTAAAAACTGGAAAAAGTCACATCATTGATCATGAAGTGGAACTCCTGCTAAAAGACGCTCACCTTTCCGGTCATTTTTTCCCCACCACTGATCACGCTGAATTATCTGCTTGTCAGACTTATTTAATCTGTGTGCCAACACCCGTTGATGAGAACCTTGAGCCTGATTTAGAACCTTTACTGGGTGCTATTATTGATATTGCTCCCCACATCAATAAAGGTGATTTAATTGTTGTTGAATCAACCATTTTTCCAGGTACTTGTGAAAGTATTGTTTTACCTCTACTAGAAGAAAAAACAGGATTGTCGGTAGGTAACGATATTCATTTGGCTCATTGCCCGGAAAGAGTGAATCCTGGCGATAGCTTCTGGACTTCAGCTAATATCCCCCGAGTTGTCGGTGCAACCACAGCTGAAGGAACAAAAGCTGCTGCTCAGTTTTATAGTTCTATTCTGGGTGGTGAAATTCTAAATGTTCAGGATATTCGCAAAAGTTTACGTCCAAAATTTTCTAAAACAGAAGACGGTTATACAGAATCACAAATCCCCCTCGGTAGTGTGACCATGATGCGAAGCATCCGTGATGCAGAAGCGGTTAAAGCGATGGAAAATACAGTACGAGACGTGAACATTGCCTTTGTTAATGAATTAGCAAAAATCAGTGATGCCCTTGAACTGGATGTTGTCGATGTGATTGATGGTATGACAACAAAACCTTTTGGAAAAGGGCCTTTTTTCCCTGGTGTTGGTGTTGGTGGGCACTGTATCGCTGTTGATCCAGAATGGCTTAAAGCGGCATCGATGAAAGCAGGTTACATGCCTGAAATCATTCAATTATCAAGAAATACAAACAACGGTATGCCTGCATACACTATAAGGTTACTGCAAGATGCATTAAATGATCGAGGTTATCCTGTTAATGGAACTGAAATTGCTGTTTTGGGTGTGGCATACAAAAAAAATATAGACGATCCAAGAGAATCTCCCTTTTACGAAGTAAAAAGTCAATTACTGGCCAAAGGTGCTAAATTAAAAGTTTATGACGGTTGGGTGAAGCATGAAAATTCAGTTGACTCTTTGGAAGAAGCATTGAGTGGCGTTAAAGCCGTTCTCATTGTTACCGATCATGATGATTATATTACTCGTGTTAAACAAACAAACCTGGCCGATCTGGGCATAGAAATTATTATTGATGGACGCAATTGTCTGGACGGGGAAGCAATCTCTGAACAAGGAATCACATATATTGGAGTCGGACGTAGAGCAGACTTATCTGCCAGATGAAATCAGAATCACACAATTTATAATGCTCTTACCCTGTTGTACCATAGTTTTATTAATAATTTTCTTCATTACAATGTTTTTGATGAGCGTTATTCAATATGAAACAAGTTTGAACAAAAGATTATTTATTGTATCCCCTCCTCTGGTTTGATACTATCTATTAAGATCCATCATCTCTGATGGAACAATCATTACTCCTTTAAATTGATTAAATCACCTGGTTCTAGAATTTAGTTAAATGAATAAAAACCCTAATAGTTTTTTCTCTAATAATGTCAATGCACTTATCTTCCGCTTGCTTGATATGTTTTCGATCTTATTGGCTATGTTCATAACTTTACAGTGGACTGGCTTTAGTTGGGAGCCTGATTATGTGATGCTCGTTACTTTAGAGATATGTCTGTTTTATATCACGGGCGAGATCCTTTCTTTATACAGAGAAGGCGGTGTTGGCAGACATCGTATGCTCTCACTACTTCTCGTGTATTCCACTTTTGTCATTAGTATATTAATCGGTTCATTTATTGTTTCTCAGCTATTGAATATGGAGCTGAATAATTCAGTAATGATGAAATGGTTGGGGCTTTCCTATATTGGACTTAATTTATGGCGAGTAGGGTCTATACTCTTGCGTCTTTATTTCAATAAAAAAGGGTTCAACTCCTTTAAAGTGGCCATTATTGGTGCCAACGAACAGGGTTTACAACTTGCAAATAATATTGATAGAGATATTTCTTTAGGATATCACTTTGATGTGATTTTTGCTTATCCCACCAAAGGTAATCAGTGACGGCTTTATCATACACATAGAGGCATTTATCAGACGGAGTTTTTTCAC
>JAHXIM010000472.1 GCA_025655635.1 gamma proteobacterium symbiont of Lucinoma myriamae
ATTTGATCAGGAACAATTAAATTACAATTAATGTTGTACGATAATCTATCAATTCATGATGATTATCTTTTTTCAGGGTCGACTAATTAGTTATTTTTATCAATTGTTTTTTATTAAAAAAATATCTAAAGCACTGGGTTTATTTAGCTAAGTATTAGCATTAGACTCGCATTACTGTAATCGAGCTTCAAGAACTTCCAGGTACAAATAAAATAACCTGGATTTTCTCATTTGTACTTTTTAGAGGTTTTAGCTGTGGTGTAGTTTTGGCTGTATGGACAATGTAATCGCTTCCACTGGACAATCATGTTGCACACGAAGTCTCCTGCAGATCATCGTTAGAATCATAGACACTTGTTTCTAATTTAAGATTATCTACAAGAAAGCCAATAAAAAAATTATCAATTTGTATATTATTTCTTTATTGTATGGATAACGTATAAAGCGCTAAAATAGATTAAAATTATAAGAAAGAACGTATCAATTGTTACAGCGTAAAAATTACTATAAACTTTCTTCAACATAAATTTACCTACTAACTAACTAACTAACTGGAAAACAATGAATTACCCAACAATTGAACAATTTGTCGGCAATACACCTCTAGTTAAACTACAGCGTTTACCCGGTGAGACCAGTAATCAGATACTGGTAAAACTTGAAGGTAATAACCCGGCAGGTTCAGTTAAAGACAGACCTGCATTAAGTATGCTCACAAGAGCTGAACAACGTGGTGATATTAAGCCCGGTGATACCATTATTGAAGCAACCAGTGGTAATACTGGTATTGCCCTGGCAATGGCCGCTGCCATCAAAGGTTATAAAATGATTCTCATAATGCCTGATAATATGAGTGAAGAACGTCGTGGTGTTATGAAAGCTTTTGGTGCTGAAATTGTTTTAACACCTGCAGAAGGCAGCATGGAAGCAGCAATTGATCTATCAAGACAGATGGAAGAAAAAGGGGAAGGAGTAGTCCTTGATCAATTTTCAAATCCAGATAATCCGGTTTCTCATTATCTTGGTACGGGCCCGGAAATCTGGCGTGATACAGGGGGTGAAATAACTCATTTTGTCAGTGCCATGGGAACAACAGGCACTATTATGGGCACCGCTCGTTATTTGAAAGAAAAAAATCAAGAAATAGAAATTGTTGGTGTTCAGCCGGAAGAAGGTTCACAGATCCCCGGTATTCGCCGTTGGCCGGAAGAATATTTACCAAAGATTTATCATGCAGATGAAGTGGATCAAATACTGGATGTGAATCAGGAAGAAGCTGAAAACACCGTCAGAGCATTGGCTTCTCAGGAAGGTATCTTTTCCGGTGTATCATCAGGTGGTGCAGTTGCTGCAGCACTTAAATTATCCAAAACGGTTAAAAATGCCACCATCGTGGTCATTATTTGTGATCGAGGTGATCGATACCTGTCAACCGGTGTCTTTCCCGCCTGATGATATGCCTGAATAATGAATTGCTTATAAGGTTTTATTTTTTAAAATAATGACTATGACTATGAAATAGGCAAGAAGCACAGTTTTCATTTTTATTGTATTTCTGTCTTGTCTTTCAGCAGCTCATTATTCATTTTCCATTAGTTCAATTCAAATTTCCTTTGATCAATTAAAGATGCTGGAGCGGCTAATAATTAAGGAATCCTCTCAAACATCTGCTAAAAATGCCGCCTCAGTAGATTCCAGTACTGATTTTCTTAAATATCTGAAACTTGATCAATTAAACATAGAAATTGATTTAGCAACATCACCTGTTAAATTAAATATTGATTTAACCCAGCTTGATTTGCCCCCTCCCTATAAAATAATAAAAAATCTTAATATTACCTGTCCTGACTTCTTAATTGAAGATAGTACAATCCGTTGCGAAAATGGTCATATTACATTTAAGGGCCTGTTAACAACAGCCCTCATACGTACGCCATTTTCACTGACTTATAATGTGTTAACCAGCGACCTGAAATTTAATCTGGATAGTATTAATATAGGGCAGGGTACAATAGCCTTACAGGCACAGATAAAGGAGCAAAAATGGCAATCAAATATTATTGTTTCAAAAGTAAAATTTGCATATATTAAGCCCTATCTTCATTACTATTTCTTTAAAAATACCGCCATTAATCCAGAACTGCTTGATAATTCAAGTGCTCTTCTCAGTTTTAGGGCAAGTGCCTCGGGGATTTTAGGTTCACCCGTGAATAATGACACATCCTGGGTACAGTCAGCCCAACTTTCAGGACATTTGCAAGAGGTTCAGTATCAATATGATGAAAATATGGCTGATAAGTTATCATTGCAAATTACAGCAAAGCTTAAACAAAATTCTAAAAAATTATCACCAATGATCCCTTCAGACGTATATCAGCTGTCTTTTGACATTGACAAAGTTAAAGGAGAAGTTTTTCAAAATGAAATTTATATTGTCCCCAATGGACAGGAAAAAATGACTGCTCAATTTACCTATAATTTAACCAATCACAGCATTAATTTTGCTAAATTTAATATGGCATCTAAAAATATCTTTAAATTTAAATCCAGTGGAATAATGAGTTTAAATAAGATTAGTACACTAAAAAAACTGGATGCTCAGATCAGCTTCACTGATTTGGACAAATTTAATCAGCTTTATTTAACTAACCTGAGATCTGGATAAGAACTCAAATTGTTTTCAATTAAATAGTACAGAGCGTTTTCATTTCACTCTCATCAATTCTGATTGT
>JAHXIM010000557.1 GCA_025655635.1 gamma proteobacterium symbiont of Lucinoma myriamae
TTATATTTTAAAAAAAATTATTTTTTCAAAATAATTGCCTCAGAGACATATTTTTTGCCTCTCTGCTAATTCTGAAAAAACTTGAGTTATACCTTAATCAAGTTGGAATGACGCATCTACAAGCACCTTTTTAAAACACTGTTGATTTAAAGGGGAACACTGATGTAAAAAATATCATTAATACACCACAAACAACACCGCTAATAGATGCATAAACTATTGAGCCATCCATAAAAAATGAAAACGTCAGAAATCCAGTGATAACAATAAAGATAATGCACATAAAAACCTTCCTAAGTCATGCAATTTTCATAGTAGAGTAATACAATTGGAACTATCATTCTAAGCAAAGACCAGTGACAGTAAATTTGACAACATCTACAGATAAATTCGAAAAACACCTGAGTATATCAAATGATAACATGACAGCAATTGATATATTGGCAGAGCATACTGATTTTTCCCGACAAAAAATCAAACAGATCATGCAAAAAGGTGCTGTCTGGCTGACTCAGGGACAATCAACCCGACGCATTCGTCGGGCAAGCAAAAAACTCCGTACAGGACAAACACTACACTTATACTACGACGCTCATATTTTACAACAAACTGACTTTTCCGCTCACCTTATTGCAGATGAAGGTGATTATAGTGTTTGGTTCAAGCCCTCAGGCATGCTCTCTCAGGGCAGTAAATACGGCGATCATGGCGCAATCTATCGCTGGGCCGAAACTCACCTGCAACCTCAACGCAATGCCTTTCTGGTGCATCGTCTTGACAAGGCCACCAGTGGTTTAATCATTATCGCCCATAGTAAAAATGCAGCTGCTGCTTTATCAAAAATGTTTTCTGAACGCGCTATTGACAAATATTACAAAGCACTAGTAGAAGGTATACCACAATCACCGATAACAATTAATGAACCTTTAGAAAACAAAAAAGCCATAACAAAAATTTTATCTATTGAAACAATAAATCATACCGAACATAGCCTGCTTGACATTCAAATATTAACAGGTCGAAAACACCAGATTAGACAACATCTATCTCATATAGGGCACCCAATCATCGGAGATCGACTGTATGGCAACGCTAAAAGTGATAGTATTGATCTTTGTCTGACTGCTTATAAAATAATTTTTATGTCACCCTTTGATAAGCAGGAAAAACACTATGAATTAGAAAGTGAATTTTATCCTTCTTTATTATAAAGAGTACAAAGAGCAATAAAAGCTCATAGCAATATAAATGGACAGCTGAGTAGTAACTATGAAAAAAATCAATGAACGACTGACACCTGAAGGAAAAATGGATGTTTTATCTAAATGGGAAGTTAATATCCTGCTCAGTGCCAGTAAAGAAAAATTTGCCTATGAATTCAGAGCTTGTTCTTTAGCAGTGTTAAATACCGGCAGCACAGAAGACAGTGCCAAAGCTGTTTTAGAACAGCATCCTGATTTTAAAATTGAAGTCATTCAGCAGGAAAGAGGTATAAAACTACAAGTCAGTAATGCTCCGGAACAAGCCTTTGTCGACGGTACAATGATTGCGGGTATTAAAGAACACCTGTTTTGTGTGTTACGGGACATTGTCTTTGTCGGTAATGAAATTGATACCAATCCTCGTTTTGATTTAAGCCAAACAGAAGATATAACCAATGCTATTTTTCATATTTTACGTAATGCTAAAGTGCTGCAACCTGATGTGCTGCCCAATATAGCTGTCTGCTGGGGAGGACACTCCATTAACCGCATCGAATATGATTACACCAAAGAAGTGGGCTATCAGCTTGGCTTAAGAGCACTCAATGTGTGTACTGGTTGCGGACCTGGTGCGATGAAAGGTCCAATGAAAGGCGCTAATATTGCTCATGCCAAACAACGTATTAATAATGGACGTTATATTGGACTGACTGAGCCGGGTATTATTGCTGCCGAATCACCCAATCCCATTGTTAATGAACTGGTGATTTTACCTGATATTGAAAAACGTCTTGAAGCTTTTGTGCGTATGGGCCATGGTGTTGTTATTTTTCCTGGTGGTCCTGGTACTGCGGAAGAAATTCTTTACTTGCTGGGTATTTTATTACACCCGAAAAACAAAGAACTGCCCTTCCCTATGATACTTACCGGGCCCAAAAGCAGTGAAGAGTATTTTAAAAAAATTCATCACTTTATTGAAAAAACACTGGGCTTTGAAGCTCAGCAAAAATACAAAATCATAATTGACGATCCTGCTCTTGCTGCACGGGAAATGAAATCAATGATAGAAGATGTATCAGACTTTAGACGTTCAACCAGTGATGCCTATTACTTCAACTGGATTATGCATATTGATAAAGAGTTTCAACTCCCCTTTGATCCAAGCCATGAAAACATGAAAAATCTGGAACTTCACAAAGATCAGGATATTCATTTATTGGCCGCTAATTTACGCCGGGCTTTTTCTGGAATTGTAGCAGGCAATGTTAAGGAAGAAGGTATTCTCGCCATTGAGAAGTACGGAAAGTTTGAAATCAGTGGTGATGAAGAAATTCTTTCACCATTAGATGATCTGCTTGCCAGCTTTGTCGAGCAGCAGCGTATGAAACTTCCCGGCAGCCAATATATCCCCTGCTATGAAATTATAAAATAATTATTTAAATAGTCGACCCTGAAAAAAGATAATCATCATGAATTGATAGATTATCGTACAACATTAATTGTAATTTAATTGTTCCTGATCAAATTG
>JAHXIM010000279.1 GCA_025655635.1 gamma proteobacterium symbiont of Lucinoma myriamae
ATAACATTTCTGGTCGATCTGGTCACTCAAAAATAGGGATAATTCCTTACATTTCAAATAGATAATATGTTTTTCAGGGCTGACTATTTATCAGGAAAAACATAAAATATTTTTTTCTCAGGAGCCAGACAGATCTTATCACTACACGTCTGGTAGGCCACCTCCAGAGGAATAATTTCTGTGGCTTCCGTATCAGTTGCTAAGGCCGATTCGAGAGTCACTTTAAGCGTCACAGAATTTTGATATAAAGATAAAGGTGTATCATTAAATTTTAATTTAAGCTCTTCGCCTGTCGGGTATTCTGCCTTAATTATTTTCCACTTTTTTTCTGCCTTTTTGCCAATACTGATAGATGTTGCCACCAGATCTTCATCTTTTGGGTAACGGCTGTTGATATGCCAGTTTTTATCTATGCTGAACAGTACTTCAACCTCCAGTACCTGTTTATCCTTTTTGGTTTTTTTTGATAAGTCTGTTTTCTCAAGTCGCACATGTCCTTTACCGCCATATTGAACATCCAGTAGTTCACCAAAATTTAATTGGTTTACGGCCATTAAGAAATAGGAAAATGAGGCTGGAGAGGTTTTTATTATAGATGATAAGGAAGCAATCAATGCCATAGCCTTGCCATGATAATAGTCATCACCGGTACGATAATACAGTTGTGATAAGACTTCTAAGGCAACCGCATTGGCAGAAGGGATGGCGCCATCATATATGTCTTTAGGGCGATCAAAGAGAGGGACTTCCTGGGCCTGATGCTGCACCTGAGCACTCATATAAAATGAGCCTTCTTCTTTATCCCAGAATAAAGCAATCATTTCTTTCACTAATTGTTTACTACGCTCTAGCCATTTTTTGTTTTCAGTAATATCAAATAAGGCCAGATAACCCTGAGCCAGATAAGCATAATCAGCCTGAGTTGCCATTACTGAAGGCTTACCGTCTAAACTGGAACGCCAGAGACCGGACTGTTCTTGTGCTGTTTCATAATGATGAGTCTGCCAAAGAAAATCACCTGCTCTTTTAGCTGCATCAATATATTTTTCTTCATAAAATACTTTGCCTGCTTTGGCAAAAGCGGTGATCATCATACCATTCCAGGCGGTCACTACTTTAACATCAATAGAGGGAGCAATTCGCTTTTGACGTTGTTTGTATAGCGTGTCTCTGATCGTATCAATATTATTATAGAGCTGCTTTAAATCCAGTTTATTGACTTGAGCAAATTCAGAGACAGAGCCCGGTAAATTTAATATCGTTGTACCTCCCTCTCCTGCAGGCAAAGAACCTGTCATTGGATCTTCACTAAAATTACCGTCTTTAGTCACGCCAAATACGGCAATTGCTAATTTAGCTGAAGCGGGATCGAGCGCGTGCTGCAGCTGCTCAACAGTCCAAAGAAAAAATTTCCCTTCTTCACCTTCACTATCTGCATCACTGGCAGAGAAAAAAGCATTATTATCAGCTCGCATGTCACGTAAGACGTAATCCAGAGTCTGAGTTGCTACTCGCTTATAAGATTCATCCTTTGTGATCATAAAAAGCTGTAAATAGATTCTCGCCAGATGAGCCTGATTGTAGAGCATTTTTTCAAAATGCGGTACCAGCCATTCATTATCTGTTGAATAACGATGAAAGCCACCGCCTACCTGATCATAAATGCCGCCTTGAGCCATCATACTCATCGTCAGTTTAAGTGCTGCTAAGACATCCTGTTCCTGCTCTCTAATGGCTGTATCCAATAATAAAAACAGATAGGTTTCATTGGGAAATTTGGGGGCACCGGAAAAACCACCCTGCAGATCATCAAAGCGATTTAACAGATTAATCACCGCTATCTGTATACGCTCTTTACCGATATGCTCAGCCTGTTTCAGGCTGCGCTGGCGGTTTTTCACAGCCAGGGTAATTTTTTCTGCAATTTCACGTAATTGGGCTTCTTCATTCTGCCAAAGCTTTGCTGCCTGTTGTAATACCGACAGAAATTGTTCCGGAGGAAAATATGTGCCTGAAAAAAAAGGCTTGCCATCAGGAGTTAGAATAGATGACATGGGCCAGCCGCCGCTGCCCTGCACCATCATCAATGCAGTCATATAAATTTTATCAACATCGGGTCTTCTTTCACGATCAACTTTAATAGCGATAAAATGTTGATTAATATATTCTGCCATTTTTTCATTATCAAAGCTCTCACGCTCCATAACATGACACCAATGGCAAGTTGAATAACCAATTGAAAGAAAAATGGGCTTATTCTCACGTTTCGCTTTGGCAAAGGCTTCTTTGCCCCAGGCATACCAGTTGACAGGATTATGGGCATGTTGGATCAGATAAGGTGATTCTTCCAGAATCAGACGATTAGTGTATTTAGGTGAACCATCAGCATTTAGATGCTCTGTTCTTGGTTTGTAGTCAGCACCTTTATTTTTAAGCGCCTTTTTTTTAAGCTCATCGATAAGCTTTTGACTTTGCTCAGAAGAAGAGCTTTGTTCTTCAGGAGTTAAATTTGCAACGCTTGCAGCAGGATAGAATGATACCAGACAAACAACTAAAGAGAGATGTAATGATAATTGTTTTAATATATTAATTGTTGTTTCCCCATTCTAAAAAATGTAATTAGTCGACCCTGAAAAAAGATAATCATCATGAATTGATAGATTATCGTACAACATTAATTGTAATTTAATTGTTCCTGATCAAATTG
>JAHXIM010000059.1 GCA_025655635.1 gamma proteobacterium symbiont of Lucinoma myriamae
AGTTGGCGCTGCTTTAAAGGCATACTAACTCCGTACCACCTGTTTATTATTTCAAAAATAAATATTATGAGGTCACTACCCCATTATACAGATCCAGTTAATTACTTGTTATGTGTCAAGAAAAATAGCCCAGCCACTTGATAGTATATTACTATCAAGCATATACTAAGAGGTATGAATAAAGAGATTATTAAACAATCTGGTGCAAACATTCTGATAAATGGGCATCGGTGTTATCGGTGTAGTCACGAATGGAAGCCAAACAACATGAATAAACTGCCTCGAGTCTGCCCTAAATGTAAGTCTCCCTATTGGGATAAACCCAAAACAAATGGAGAGGCAAAATGACCAACCTCAAAAAATATAAAAATTTTATAAAGGTATTGGGATTCTCTCCCAAAGAAAATACATCGGGTATATTTTTTAAAAAATATACTGATAGCTATGCTATAGAATTAGATTTTGATAATAAGCTAATTAACTATGGAGCAAAAATAAAATCCGACAGTAAAACAACACAAAATTTTTCACAGGCTGAAAACTGGGTTGTTTTAGAGTGTGTTGATCGAATTTTAGAAAAGGGATATAAGCCACAAAACATTATTCTTGAAAAAACATGGAAGAGTGGGCATGGCACTTCGGGACGTTTAGATATATGCATTACCCGTGATGATGGAACAGAGTTTTTATTGATTGAGTGTAAAACATGGGGTAAGGAGTTTGAAAAAGAGCTTGCCCAAATAAATAAAACAGGCGGTCAATTGTTTACCTACTTTAAATTTAGCAATAAAGCTGATGTTATTATGCTTTATACTTCTAATTTTGATGACGGGTCGATCAGCTATCGTAATGAATTAATAAAAATTGAAGATGATTACCGTACAGGTGATGTAAAGGATTTTTATGATAAATGGAATAAATTAACAAATGACAATGGTATTTTCGATACTTGGGTCAATCCGTACAAATTTATAAGTAAAGCTCTTACTCCAAAACTATTAGAATCAATTAAACAAGAAGACAGTGGATTTATTTTTAATCGGTTTTTAGAAATTCTTCGTCATAATGTTGTTTCGGATAAGCCCAATGCATTTAATAAAATCTTCACCTTGTTTCTATGTAAAATATATGATGAAAAGACCACACCTGAAAATGAAGAGCTAAAATTCCAGTGGTTAGAAGGAAAAGATGACAATATCTCTTTTCAAATGCGGTTAGCAGACTTGTATAAGAATGGTATGTATGAGTTTTTAGACAAGCGAGTTACAGATTTTTCAACGTCCGATTTTGAAAATAAATACAAAGGTTTATCTGATAAAGTAAAAGATGATTTGCTAAAAGATATTATTAAACTACGTTTAGAAAAAAACAACGAATTTGCTATAAAAGAGGTTTTTGACACAAAATCCTTTGAAGAAAATGCAAAGGTAGTAAAGCAGGTTGTTGGGCTTTTACAGAAATTTAAACTTCGCTACACAAAAAAACAACAATACCTTTCTGATTTTTTTGAGTTACTTTTAACTACTGGGCTAAAGCAAGAGTCTGGGCAATTCTTTACCCCTGTTCCCATTGCACAATTTATTATTAAAAGTATTCCTCTCGATCAATTGATGGATAACAAACTAAGCAAAGGAGAAAAAAATAATCTTTTACCTTATGTTATGGACTATGCGGCAGGAAGTGGACATTTTTTAACTGAAATGATGCATGAAACTCAAAGACTCATAGATAAAAAAGACCCTTCTTCATACATATCAGATACTGCAAAAAAGATAAAGAACTGGCAAGAAGATCATTTTGATTGGGCGTTGCAATATGTCTATGGTATTGAAAAAGATTATCGTTTAGTTAAGGTGGGTAAAGTTGGTTGCTACCTACACGGTGATGGCTTAGCCAATGTGATTCATTCCGATGGCTTGGGAAATTTTAAAAAAACCGATGAATATAAAGATCAGTTGGCTAAGATAGATAGCAACTTTCCTAAAGAGAACAAGCAATTTGATTTAGTGGTTTCAAATCCTCCTTACTCCGTATCTGCGTTTAAACAAAATGCACGTAGCTACTATACAGAAGATGATTTTGAGCTGTATGAAAAGCTAACGGATAATAGTTCTGAAATTGAATGCTTATTTGTTGAAAGAACCAAGCAACTGCTTAAAGATGGTGGAATGGCAGGTATTATTTTACCCAGTTCTATTTTAAGCAATACGGGAATTTATACTAAAACCAGAGAAATTATTTTACAACATTTTGATATTGTTGCTATTGCAGAATTAGGCTCAAACACCTTTATGGCGACAGGTACTAATACGGTTATTTTGTTTTTAAGACGAAAAAATAACTATGACAGTATTAATCTTAAATCATCAGTTAATAAATTCTTTACTAATTTACAAGATGTCACGCTAAATGGAATTGAAAAACCTGCTGCTAAATATGTGGCACACACATGGGAAGGTATTTTATTTGAAGATTATTTAACCCTATTACAAAAACAGCCTAATGAGGCTATACAGCAGCATGAAATCTATCAAGAATATCAAAAGAAAATAAAGGCAAAAAATAGGGAATCTAAATGGAATGAAATTTTAGACTTAGAACAAGAAAAAATATTTTATTATATTCTTGCCTACCCTCAAAAACTTGTTTTAGTAAACACAGGACAGAAAAAAGAAGAAAAACAGTTTTTGGGTTATGA
>JAHXIM010000230.1 GCA_025655635.1 gamma proteobacterium symbiont of Lucinoma myriamae
TGGTTGGATACAATTTACATAGCGGTGATCCTCCTACAGGGGACTTACACCCCATTAGTTTATGCCCATGACGGGCGTACACAAGAAAAAAGAAGTTGGTGACTATCCGTCAATTGATGGATGAACAATCTGAAGTACCCACTGTAAAGCCACTCAATAAAAATAGTGTTCAGATTGAGGGTAATGAAATAGTCAAACCTTGCTTATGTCCAACTTGTGAAAAAGGGAGCATGGTTATTTCCTATTGGGTTTTACCACTTAAGCGCAGGCGAATAAAAATCAAACCGCTTTAATTACAGAAAGTTACCTTGGGCATCGAGTTTGTTTTTTTAGCAACTTAATTGCTTGAGGGATGTTATTGTCTGAACAATTAAAATCAGACCAAATGTCGGTAAATTGAGTAAAATCCGTAGAACAACCGAGAAAATATTGAGCACGTTTAATCAAATAACAACAAAAATATTTAACAGCCCTCAGAAAAAATCACTCAACCGAAGTCTTCAAAAATACAAATTCCATAGTAAGTACTAAATTCAGAAAGAGTACGTGGTAGCCCGCGACTTTGTCCAACGAGATTTATGCCTCACTGCGTGGCATAAATGCTAAGCTGTTATGCGAAGGTGTTACGGGGTAATGGATAACTATTCCATTGCACTTTCTTCAATATTAAACAATATAGTATTCTTGAGCATGTATTGATAGCAAGTAATCGCAAGCTTCTCAAAATTACCTACTTCAGCACAGGCTTTTTCAGTCAGTTTCAGAGCCAGTCTCTCTGGCTGTAAATTCTTTCTTTCATCATATGCCATTAGGATGGCTTCTTTCAGCTTAATTCCTTTGCCGCAGTAAAATAACAGGTTGCGGTCCCTATCTGACACAGATTTCAGATAAATTTTTGGGGAAAAGGTTAAATTATCAGAAGAATGCTCATATTTGATATGCTCTGCTGATTTTTCCAGTATCTTTATTTGCTCAGTAAGTGATTCAGCTATAGCCTTGAATTGTCCTAAATGCCCTATATTGTGTTCTAATTCTTTAATATCCTGAATAAATTGTGATGTCATGATCTTCTCGTCCTTGATGAAGTAGTGATATTATTACTATTTTACCATTATTTATACTGTACCTCATTGGTGACAGTGGTTTTTATAATCCTGCTTATGTATATTGTCTATTAATGAATAAAACCATCAACCACTGCAACCAGAAAGCCAGTGATTTCTTCAGTCAATATGAATCCTCAAATGCTGAAACAATACATAGCAGCTGGATTCATCACCTCAATGAAAAAGGTGGTTTAGCTTTAGATGTCGGCTCGGGTTCTGGTCGTGATGCTCTTTGGCTTGCTAAGAATGGCTATGAAGTATTTGCCGTTGAACCCGCTGAAAGCCTGAGAAACTTGGCAAAAATCAATAATAATCATTCCAAAATTAACTGGTTTGATGACACACTCCCTGAATTAAAAATAATTTATCGCCTGAATATTAAGTTTAATCTGATCCTGCTCAGTGCAGTCTGGATGCATATTGCGGAAAGTAACCGTGAGAGAGTATTCAGAAAAATAGCCAATTTATTGAAACCAGGTGGTAAATTGGTCATAACATTACGTCATGGAATTAGTCCCGATGAAAGGGAAATGTACGATGTTTCTTTCTCTGAAATAAGCAATTTTGCAAAATCCCATGCTCTGACCATTGTCACACATCAAAAAGATAAAGATAAATTACAAAGAGATGAAGTTAAGTGGGAAGCAGTTGTTCTGCAATTGCCCGATGATGGTACAGGAGCATTCCCACTTCTTCGAAATATCATCATCAATGATAATAAAAGTTCGACCTACAAACTTGCTTTACTAAGGGTTCTGCTCAGAATCGCTGATGGAATGCCTGGTGTAGCACGGGAATATGATGAAGATAATATGGTGCTGCCATTAGGATTGGTTTCACTTTTCTGGTTACGACAATATCACAGGTTGCTCAATTCACACTTTAACTTACAGCAATCCAGTAATACTAATACAGGACTTGGTTTTGTTAAGGATGACGGGTTTAGAAAACTAAAAAATATTTCTACATATGACTTTTCGATCAGTCATCACTTTATTGGAACAGAATCAATTGCTTTGATGAAGAGCCTTAGAGATGTTTCCTCACTTATCAAAGATATGCCAGTAAAATATACAACCTATCCAGGTACAGATGAGCAAATTTTTTCAGTTATCAGGCATAGGACTGGAAAAAGTGACCACATAATATTAACCCTGGATGAAATGAATAATTTTGGTAAATTTTTAATACCAAAAAATATCTGGAATACAATGACTCAATACGCTGTCTGGATTGAACCATCGATTATCCATGAATGGATCGGTCAGATGCAGAATTATAAAAATAATAAAGAAAGAAACCTGCCTTATGAGTTTTATCTGAATTCTCTTCTCTGGTTGGAACCTCAAAGAGATACTAGTGAAATCAGAGGGATTGTTAGCGAAATACAGGAAAGAGGGGAGGCTGTATATTGTGTGTGGACGGGTAAAAAATTAAAAGAAAAGTATGAAATTGATCATTGTTTCCCTTTTTCTCGTTGGCCGAATAATCCTATAAAAATCAGTTGAAAATGGTCTATAATCATAACCCATTGAAATTATAGTGAAATATCATGATATTACCACCAAAAATCATT
>JAHXIM010000274.1 GCA_025655635.1 gamma proteobacterium symbiont of Lucinoma myriamae
ATTATTTTTTCTTTTTTATATCATTTTTACACCTGTTGCTTTATTTTTAAAATTCTTTAGCAAGGATTTACTGCATAAGCGTCTGGATAAAAAGGCATCAAGCTACTGGAAAAAACGGGAAGAGCAGCCAGGCTCTTTAAAAAATCAGTTTTAATAGTATTTAAGTTTATCTATAGAGAACCTTCATGTCATTTCTTAAAGAACTTTGGGCCTTTTTAAAAGCAAGAAAAAAATTCTGGCTGGCACCGATTATTGCCATTATGTTATTACTAGGCGTTTTAATTGTGTTTGTAGAGGGCTCAGCTGTTGCTCCATTTATATATACTTTGTTTTAATTTCAGGTATTAATCATGTATATCCTTGGTATTTCAGCCTTTTATCACGATTCTAGTGTCGCATTAATCAAGGATGAAGTAATTGTAGCAGCAGCTCAGGAAGAACGTTTTAGTCGAAAAAAATATGATGATAAATTCCCTGAACATGCTATTACTTTTTGTTTGGATGTAGCTGGGATTAGTCTAAGAGATGTGGACTATATTGTCTTTTATGATAAGCCATTTCTCAAATTTGAACGTCTATTAGAAACCTATCTGACTGAAGCACCTCGTGGCTTTCAATCTTTTCTTAGGGCCGTACCAATATGGCTTAAAGAAAAATTATTCCTGAAAGAAACCCTCATCCGCAGTTTCATGAAAATATCTGATTTAAGTAAAACTGATATTTTCAATAAGTTAATGTTTGCAGAGCATCATCAGAGTCATGCAGCAAGTGCCTTCTACCCTTCTCCATTTGAAGATGCTGCAATTCTAACGATTGATGGCGTGGGTGAGTGGGTCACAACTTCTTTGGCCTATGGAAAAGATAACTCAATAGAATTTATTAAAGAAATTCATTTTCCACATTCATTGGGTCTGCTTTACTCTGCTTTTACTTTTTATGCCGGCTTTAAAGTCAATAGTGGTGAATATAAGCTCATGGGATTGGCTCCTTATGGAAAGCCCATCTATGCCAATCTCATTAAGAAACACCTCATTGATATTAAGGAGGATGGTTCTTATCGATTAAACATGGAATATTTTAGCTATACCACTGGTCTCACCATGACTAATGATAAGTTTCACAAACTTTTCGGTTCTCCTCCCCGCAAAAAAGAAGCACTTCTCACTCAAAAACACATGGATCTTGCGGCATCTATTCAGGTTATTACTGAAGAGATCGTTGTAAAAATGGCACAGCATGCAAAAAAAGTGACTGGCTCAAAAAACTTATGTCTTGCTGGAGGCGTTGCTTTAAATTGTGTATGCAATGGGCATCTGCTCAGAAAACAGATTTTTGATAATATCTGGATCCAGCCTGCTGCAGGTGATGCAGGTGGTGCACTTGGGGGAGCATATAGTGTTTATTATCAGGAGTTGGGGAATCAACGAAGCATTGATTTCGGTCAAAGGGATAGGATGCAGGGAACCTATTTGGGTCCCGCTTCAAACAAGCAGGACATTGAAGTTTATCTTGATTCTGTCAAGGCAAACTACCACTACCAACCCAGTGAAAAGTATTTAGTTGATATCATCAGCGATGCTCTGATAGATGAAAAAGTGGTGGGTTGGCATTATGGAAAAATGGAATTTGGTCCACGTTCATTGGTCATCGCAGTATTATTGGTGATGCTCGCAGCAATAAGATGCAATCACTCATGAACTTAAAAATCAAATATCGTGAAAGTTTTCGCCCTTTTGCATCATCAATACTCAGGGAAAGAGTTAATGAATGGTTTGACCTGGATACTGACAGCCCTTATATGTTATTGGTCGCTCAGGTAAGAAAAGACAAACAGTTAAAGATGACAGCAGAACAACATGGGCTCTTCGGCATTGACAAGCTCAATGTTTCACGCAGTAAAATTCCCGCAGTAACTCATGTTAATTATTCAGCTCGAGTGCAGACCGTTCATAAAAAGACTAATCCTCGTTACCATTTATTACTCAGCCAATTTGAAGAAAAGACGGGGGTTCCTGTGCTTATAAATACTTCGTTTAATGTCCGTGGTGAACCAATCGTCTGTACCCCGGAAGATAGCTATCGTTGCTTCATGAGAAGTGAGATGGACATTTTAGTCATTGATAATTTTATACTCTATAAGCAAGAACAGCCCAATTATGAAGATAGCAGTCAATGGCAAAAAGAGTTTGAGCTTGATTGAGTCTAGAGCAATATGTGGACATCACAACTCATCACTTATTTGAATACCATATTTATTAAAAAGTGTATACAGTGTTGGTCTGCTGACTCCCAATAATTTTGCTGTCTTTGAGATATTATTATCTGAAAAACCCAATGCCCGCTTAATTGCAGATGTTTCTGCAATTTCTCTCACTTCTTTCAAATTGAGTGGAAGTGGTGATTCTTCTTCCATCTTGCCTAATTCAAGATCTTCAGCTGTAATTTGAAGACCATCAGCCATAATGACGGCTCGTTTTACTTTGTTCTCAAGCTCTCTAATGTTGCCAGGCCATGAATAGCTTTCAATCATTTGAGCAGCATCTTTAGTAAAACCTTTAACTTTTTTATTTTGTTGCTCACTGAAACGTTTAATCGGGTAGCCACAGGTTTCTCTCCTACAGCCCCCACACCACCCATCATGCGGGTCCGCAATGGGCGGTTCACTAACCGTAATGAAT
>JAHXIM010000278.1 GCA_025655635.1 gamma proteobacterium symbiont of Lucinoma myriamae
TAACAATATGATCATGAACAATAAAAATAGAATCAATATTGTACGATAATCTATTGTGTCATTGAGATTGTCTTTTTTCAGGGTCAACTAAATAGAGAAAGAAACAGGTAGGAAGTAATAAAGCAAATGACTGTGAATTCACTATAAAAAGTAATTCACAGTCATGAGTGTTAAGGCAAGTTAGCTGGTTAATTCAAGCAGCATTTTGTTCAGTCTGCTGACAAAAGTAGCAGGATCGTCTAATTGACCACCTTCGCTGAGTAAGGCCTGATCAAATAAAATACGAGTCCAGTCATCAAAACGCTCACTGTCAGCATCAGTGCTTAAACGTTTAATCAATGGATGTTCAGGATTCAGTTCAAAAATAGGCTTATGACCCATGACATCCTGACCAGCTTGTTGTAATAGACGCTCAAGATTAGCACTCATATCATGCTCACCTGTTACTAAACAAGCAGGGGAATCAGTCAGACGATGAGTCATACGAACTTCTTTAATATCATCTCCTAGAGAATCAGTTACTTTCTTCAAGAAGTCTTTATATTCTTCCTGAGTTTTCTCCTGTTCTTTCTTCTCTTCCTCATTTTCCATATCACCCAGGTCTAACTCCCCACGAGCAACTGAAACAATGTTCTTTTCTTCATATGAAGGTAGAGAAGACATTAAGAATTCATCAACTCTATCCGTTAATAACAGCACTTCAATACCTTTTTTACGGAATACTTCCAGATGCGGGCTATTCTTAGCGGCAGCAAAACTGTCAGCAGTAATATAATAGATGTCCTTCTGCCCTTCTTTCATACGAGAGAGATAATCATCTAAAGACACTTCCTGCTCTTCTTTATCATCAATAGTACTGGAGAAGCGTATTAATTTAGCAATCTTATCCCTATTGGCAAAATCTTCACCCGGACCTTCTTTGATAACACGACCAAATTCTTTCCAGAATGTCTGATAATCTTCTTTCTCATTATTAGCCATTTTCTGTAATAAGGTCAGCACTTTTTTTACGGAGCCTGAACGGATATTATCTAATACTTTGGAATTTTGCAGAATTTCACGTGAAACGTTGAGCGGCAAATCATTAGAATCAATCACACCTTTGACAAAACGCAGGTAATTCGGCATCAGTTTTTCGGTTTCATCCATAATGAAAACACGACGAACATAAAGCTTTATACCATGCTGACGTTCACGATCCCACATATCAAATGGTGCACGCTTAGGAATAAAGAGTAAGGATGTATATTCATACTTTCCTTCTACCTGATTATGAGAACGAGCTAGCGGTTCTTCAAAATCATGACCAACATGCTTATAGAATTCGGTATATTCTTCTTCACTGATATCATTCTTGGGGCGTGTCCATAATGCTGAGGCACTATTAACTGTTTCATATTCAATGACATCTTCAACTTCTTCAGACTCTTCACCGTCTTCAGTCGGCATTGGAGGCATGGCTTCTTTAAGCATTTCAATAGGCACTGTAATGTGATCAGAATACTTACGAACAATTGTTCTTAAACGTGAGCCATCAAGGAATTCATCTTCGTCATCTTTTAAATGCAGAGTAATTTCTGTACCGCGTGACTCCTTCTGAACCGTTTCTATACTAAAGTCACCTTCACCGCCAGATTCCCACAGAACTGCTTGATCTGCTGCAGTGCCGGCACGTCGTGTACAAAGGCTGACTTTATCAGCAATAATAAATCCTGAGTAGAAACCAACACCGAATTGACCAATGGCATTAGCGTCTTTCTTTTGATCACCAGTGAGTGAATCAAGAAACTCACGAGTACCTGATTTAGCAATGGTACCAATATTTTCAACCACTTCATCACGTGACATACCAATACCATTATCAGAAATAGTAATAGTACGAGCATCTTTATCAAATGAAAGTGAAATCTTTAATTCTGTGTCATTTTCATATAATTTACTTTCACTAATGGCCTCAAAACGCAATTTATCAATAGCATCGGAGGCATTGGAGACCAACTCTCTCAGAAAAATTTCTTTATTACTATACAGTGAGTGAATCATCAATTTTAATAATTGATTTACTTCTGTCTGAAAACCTAGTGTTTCCTTATGTGCTTCAACACTCATTCATTTTTCCCCTTTGGACTAATTCAATTGGATATATTTAATAACAATAATGCTAGAAAATGTGGGGCTTATTATCAGACTTTCAAGGGGTAGCTCATAATAAACCT
This sequence comes from gamma proteobacterium symbiont of Lucinoma myriamae, assembly GCA_025655635.1. Taxonomy (GTDB): domain Bacteria; phylum Pseudomonadota; class Gammaproteobacteria; order GRL18; family GRL18; genus GRL18. Next base: position 2,217 of record JAHXIM010000278.1, read on the forward strand.
AAGGGGAAGAAAATTATAAGCATTCCAATTAATATTTGTTTAACTAAAATTATAAAGAGTATTGCTTTATACTATAAAAATTTATCCTTACTTTTTATATGGTATTTCTAAATTTAACATTATAAACTCATATTAACCTGCTGTTTTTATATGATTTATCCACTTTGAGAAAACAAAAATCATTAACTCAATATTAGATGTTAATTCTATACGATTCATGTCAATAGTTAATTTAATAAAAAATGCTAAGATGCTGAATTGTAAGTGTATTTATTTTTCTTGTTCTTAGCTGTTTAAAAAATAAGCAATTTATATAGAAGTTAATAATAGTGTTCTTTTAAGACTTATATTCAAACTTATTAATCGGGTAGCCACAGGTTTCTCTCCTACAGCCCCCACACCACCCATCATGCGGGTCCGCAATGGGCGGTTCACTAACCGTAATGA
>JAHXIM010000451.1 GCA_025655635.1 gamma proteobacterium symbiont of Lucinoma myriamae
CAATTTGATCAGGAACAATAAAATTACAATTAATGTTGTACGATAATCTATCAATTCATGATGATTATCTTTTTTCAGGGTCGACTACTTAATAAAAACATTAAGACAAACTCAATCAAAGGAAATATTACAATGAAAACTATAAAAACATTATTAACGGCTACTCTTTTCGCTTCAGTTGCAATATCCGGTACAGTGCAGGCTGATAATTCATTAGCAAGTGCTATTTATGAAGACTCATTAAATATTTACGATGCTGTGAATCATCAAAATAGCACAAAGACGGAAATATTAAGTTATGGTGATAATTCAAATCAGACTTCTGTCTGGAGTACAAAGTATGAGCAATATGTTAATCCAGCGGACTTCCAACAAGCTGATATTGCCAGTATAGGAGATATTAACCGACATATAAGCAGTAATCCTGCTGCTGCAGGTAAAAACAGCGGTAATATTTTTATCTATAACGAAACAGCGGGTGAGTATCACTTACAATAAAAATCAGATATCGATAAATAACGTGAGGGGGTATTTCATTACCCCCTGTAAGCAATCCTGATATTGATCGTTTTAAGTTTGCACTGAGATGAGTTCATACTGGTTGCAGAATATGATTTTTATAAAGACAAAAATTACACTTATCTTTTTGATTGGTGTTCTCTATTATTGGTGTTAAAGGTTGAAAAAAACATAATGTTCCTTCTGTTTCCCAACAAGGCTGTTCGCCTTCATAATGAAACATAACACATTCAACTTTCTCACAGTCAAAATAGTTGTAACACTTTTCCATATTAAACAGACCCAGGACCTTAGTAATAAATGATAATAACTACAATTCTACTATTTAACTCAATTTTTTTGCAATTAAAGCGTGATAAATTTTAATTTTTCTAACTTGTTCATACATGTATTTAACCATCATATTCATTAAGTTGACAAATGGGAATTGTCAGTAATGATTAGTGAGAATAATGTAAACAATTTATTAAGAAAAATAAAACGTTAATGTTCAGGAGATATGTAATGAAACTAAATGTACTTTTTTATCCGGTCCAGCTCTAGAGTATCCCGTTCAGTCTTCTTTTTTAAGTTGATTCTGCCTGTACCTGCTGATCAACCTCGACAAATACTCAAACAGTAAACCTGCAGCCAGTCCTGCCAGTAACGAATGGAGCATGGTCAGTCCTACAATCAGCAATATATTAAAACGTGATAAAGGAGATTCTTTTAACAGTTTTTTGGGTTCAACCATGTAGGTAGCTGTAATCAATAGCAGAACACCAAATGATGCCTCAGGCAGCATGGTCAGGTACCAGGATGCAGCGGGCCCCGTCAGCAGCCCTACCCCCATCAGCACAATGCCCAGAACAATCACCGGCAGGCCATTTTTTCCGCCGGCTGTGTGGTAAGCCACCAGACCTCCAGTACCGTGACACATGGGAACAGCTCCGAAAGGTACGAGCAGCAGATTCAGACCGCCTGTACTAAGTGCAAGTTTGTTTTCCGTAATATTTTTTTTGTCATCAGGATAATAGTCATGTGCAAGTGCTGCCGTCAGAAATAGCGCATTTGTCAGCGTCAGTGCCAACTGCGGCAGGAACGCCTGCTGGAAAGCTGACAAAAAGGCTTCTTCCCCAGGCATATAAAAAACGGGCATCACCCATTCAACTAAAGGGGCTGAGGCTGATTGGGGAGACTGCCAGTAGATATAGAAACTGACGGCTAAAACACTAATAAAAGCTATAGGGTGAAACGGAGATTTTTTTAGGACAATAAATATACCCAGCAGGATCAATGCGGTAAACAGAGAATCTTCTATCAGAGGAAAGGCAGTCAGAAGTAGTGAGATGGCAAGTGCCGTTTGTATCCCCAACAGAATGGTTGAAGAAACCAGTTTTTTTAACCGTCCCGCCCAGCCCGTGATTCCAAGCAGAAGTACCGCCAGGCCAAGTAATAGACCGAACGGATTGTTGATCGAGTTGTCCGACTATCGCAAGAGCGGCAATCACCTTCATCGGTTGTGCTGGAATGGGTCTGCGATACACTAGTCCGCTGACCAGCGCAAATACACCCAGACCAATCAGTATAAAGCCAGCGTTCATACCGGTTGCGACAGCCATACCGAGAACTAGCGGAAGAATGATTCCAAGGTCCGCAAAACTGGCGGCAATATTAAGTAAATGCTGTTTCAAGGGCATACCTGTGAAAATGGGCGTCGAACCACATTAAAGCAAAAAAGGGTACTGACAAGTTAATAGCTGGGTTCAATAAATAGTGCCATACTTTTCAAATGAAACCAAAAAATATTTATTATGGACACCGATATCCAAAAGAAATTATTAGTCATGTGGTCTAGCTTTATCATCGGTTTACGTTAAGTTTCCGGGATTTAAGTACTGCTCTCGTAAGTAGTGGATCCTGAAAAAAGATAATCATCATGAATCGATAGATTATCGTACAACATTAATTGTAATTTTATTGTTCCTGATCAAATTGTTATCTGTCATTACAATAATATGATATCAGTTTGAATCAAAAACAAGCGATAATACAGCACAAATAACAGAGACAAAAAAGCAATGATCCATTGCTTTAAGTTCCATGCAGTGGCTGCCATAAGCACATTAATTTCATCGCCAATAACTCCT
>JAHXIM010000416.1 GCA_025655635.1 gamma proteobacterium symbiont of Lucinoma myriamae
CAGGATGCTCTACCCTATAAATTCCAGAAAACTATCTCTCTTGCTTCAAATTCGCTATATTTTTACCCACTAATTTTCCTGAAGAGCCAAACAATTAAAGTATTACAGGATAAAGGAATTAAGCGGGATGTTTTTACCTATGACTCAGGTATCAGTGCTTTTGCCCATGCAAGCCCTGAGTGGGTGTTAAAAAACGGAAAAGAAGTATCTCCGGAGAATCCCCTTCTGGATATAGCAAAAATTAAAAAACATGCTAAAAATGCCGAGGACTTTACTCAGTTAATTAATTCAGATGAATATAATCAATATATCATTTTAGATGTAAGAGAAGAACAGCAGAGAATGCTGAGAAAATTATTTATGTTTAAAAAGGAAAAGAAAATTACTGTTTTTGAACCTGAAAAATTAATCCAATTCCTAAATAAAGTAAAGAGTTCAAATCAAACATTAATGGTGTATGGCTCTGTAGAAAAACAAATCGAATCGATATACCCATTAATCACAACATCAGGGATAAAAAAATGGTTTTATCTTGAAGGTGGTGAAGTTGCTTACAGTCAGTATATGATCAGCAAGCATGTAATGAACTAAGACGTGTCCATCCGTTTATTTTGTTAACACATTTATTTGTATTAACAAAATAAACTGTACTAGCTTACTTTATGCAGCATGAAACAATGAAAATTCCACCCAAAAAAGACTGCCTTCTCCCTGCGCACTTTCAACACCAATAACTCCACCCATCATTTCAGTCAAATGCTTAGTAATAAGACCAAGACCAATACCATCCGCACTATTTTTAGTACTCAAACACTTCTGCAATTGATGGATTTTACCCTAATTATCATCCAGTGCAAAAAGCGGCATTTTCAAAATCAATATAGCATAAATGATTTAGTTATCCCAATCAGCTTCAAAATATACTTTGATAATTTGACTATCTTGGTTTCGATATAAAAGGTTAGCTAAGCCAACCACATCATCTCCGCTGGCAATATCACCCAGACCCGTCTCACAGGCAGATCATGAAACAATTGTGCGTTATCTTTCTGATTATAAACACCTTTCTGCTTATCCTGGGATTGTGATACAAAAAATAACGCAATCGTTTTGGGAGTGATAAAACCCATTGACGTACTGGTGCTTTAGGGAAAACATGGTCAACCAGATGTGCGGCAGTTTCCATCATGCGACGAGCATTGCATGATGGACAAATGCCATGCCCCTTACAGGAGAATGCAACCAAAAACTCATTACCACAGGTACACCGTACTCTGACAAAACCATAACATAACAATTGATAAGAATAATGCGCAGCGCTTTGAAAAAGTCAGCTCACGCTTTGCTATTCATCATGTTTTATCCTTTCCCATTGATGAAAAAAAATTACAGAAAGTGATAAAAATTTACAGTTAATATTTTAAAATAGCAGATGCCGTCCCAGTCCGGTAATTTATAATTTATTTGGATTTCCATTTAATATTTTTAGCCAGGTGCTTTTATGTTTCCATGGCATGGTTATTTTTCCAAACACTTTGTATACTTTCCAAACATCTGAGCTTTTAACGATTTTACGACATACGGCAGTGCTTTCACTTTTAACCTTTTTGCATAATTCACCATCATTATTTATATTCCATGTACCTTTTTTGATTTTACCTCTTTTACTTCGTCTAAACGTGCCATCAGGCGAATAATATGTTTTGGCTGCATAGCCACTAGCAGATTTTGATTCTACCGTTTTATCATTAATTAATGATTTTAACTCACTGGCGTTTAAACCTTTTGCTGATAACATACCTGAAAAAAATACAAGAAATAAAATAAAAAATATTCTTGTAAGTGTAATAAATTTAGATATTTTCATTTCGTTTTCCATAGTGTTGTTATTGAACGCTAATATATTACCCGTTACAGTTCCCGAATAACACTAAAAGGATAGGAAATTCAATGACACTTTTCAATCTATAAGTTAGTAATTCTACCGCTTTGTTTCCGTTTTATTGCTTTATATCAGGAAATATGGTGATAGGAAATTAAAAAAATTGAATCATAGAACTGAAAAATGATGTTTTTGCTGAATACCCCCTGTTTTGGGACAAGAAAGAGCCTACTCGCTAATTCAGAAAATTGCAGTATAACTTTGAACAATTGTAAATGTCTGCTATTGAGGTTTAGACTATAGATAATTCATTTACTCGAATTGTTCGCTTTAGGTCATTAGCAAATTTTGACCAAAAATCTTGGCAAAGTATGTTCCTGAAAATCCTGAACCTGGTGTATAACCGCCACTACAATAAAAGTCGTGAATAAGTAAAATCGTGACTAACCGGAATATTTCGTCCTCCGAACCTCAGAGAGATGACTGCCAGACCAGTAAAATTACTTTCTCATTTTGCTAAGCTTGGAAACAACATGTTTAAGATTGAAGATATTAACCCGGTTCACTATCGAAAGCAGACACGTAAATCAACCATGATCATTATGGGTATATTTATTGTCATTGGTTTTATTACCGCCAGACTTACGGTCGTCTACTTTTCTGAATATTCAAATAACCGTATACGTCAAAACTTCCCACGTTGACGGATCATGCCACTTTATTTAAGGGCTGAATTTTTTCAGTTAAATTCCATGGCATAAATT
>JAHXIM010000017.1 GCA_025655635.1 gamma proteobacterium symbiont of Lucinoma myriamae
CATCTCTTACTCCTGTTTATTGACTTTAGTTTAACTCTTTAGGAATATGAATTCTGATTTTGTTGTCTTAATTTTTTGGGGTATTATAGATACTGTGATCTTTGGAGTTAAAATGTCTGATACTTTCCCTGTTCTAGATCAAAAAAAAGCAATACAAATTGTTTCTGGTAATAAAAAACTAGCTGATGATTTGCTGCTTATGTTAATAAAAGAATTACCTGAATACACTCAAAGTATACAAAACGAATTTAAAAACGAAAATAAAGAAGAATTACGCAAGATTCTCCATAAAATGCATGGCGGCCTGCGCTATGTTGGTGCTCCGGCACTAATGGATATTGTCAGCAGAACCGATCTTGAATTATTTGAGTTAAGTGATGAACAATTAAAGCAAAATATTACACTGATTTATCAGGAAATTGATCGTGTTATTCAGGAAGGGAAATATAGCAGCACTGTTTCTTAATATGGTGTACTACTGAGCACATCATATTATCTATCGAGCAGAACCGTTTAAAAGTTCTATCTTCCAATGTATTAAGCCCGCATTTTTATCATTGATGACTGACAGTACTGCCTCATCATCCAGCAAAATATAACTTTCAATAGAAGCAGATTGTTGTGCCGGCATCCTGGTTTTAATTTTATGATTTTTTTCTGAAAGAAACTGACAATTGTTATAATTATTCACATCCAAAGACGGGCAGTTAAAAAACGATAGTTTCAATTCAATAGATTGCAGACGATACTTCTGAGATTGATTTTTTAATAAGGCAGTTAATTTATAATAATTACCATAAGCTAAGCTATGATGAATATCAGTTAATTCAATTTGTTCGATAGGAATTAACTGTTTTTTGTTTTCAACACGTTCGTCTTTTTGAAAATAGAAATAAATAGAGGTCAAGATCATGATTACAACCAATCCAATCATGACTTCACCAAAAACAGGTTTCTTAATGGTGAGAAAGGCTAATAAAAATATAACCAATAAAGCGACAACAACACCGATCACAAATCCCATTTAATCACTCCATTTGTCTTTTACTGAATGAGTTGACTTAATGAACTTTATTCATCTGCTAAACTCACACGACGCTGCTGAACTGCCTCAGATAGTTTTGTTAGCACCTCAAAACTATCTTCCCAATTAATGCAGGCATCAGTAATGCTTTGTCCATAGACAAGAGCATCTTTATTAGAACAATTCTGGCGACCTTCTACAAGGTTACTTTCAATCATAGCACCAATAATACGCTTGTCACCTTCAGCTACTTGTTGCGAGACATTTTCAGCTACATCAATTTGCTTTTTAAATTGTTTCTGACTATTTGCATGGCTAAAATCAATCATTAGATTGGGAATGGTATTTGAGTCCTGCAGTTCAGTTGCTACTTTTTCAACATGTGTCGCATCATAATTAGCTTCAGTACCGCCACGTAAGATGATATGACAATCTAGATTTCCTGAGGTATTAAAAATGGCTGACTTTCCTTGTTTGGTTACTGATAAAAATACATGAGGACGGCTAGCTGAAGCAATGGCATCAATTGCAACACGTACCCCACCGTCAGTGGCATTTTTAAATCCCACTGGGCAGGACAGTCCTGAAGCTAGTTCTCTATGTACCTGACTTTCAGTGGTGCGGGCTCCAATGGCCCCCCAGCTAATTAAATCAGCAACATACTGTGGTGATATCAGATCAAGAAATTCAGTAGCTGTTGGTACACCCAGATCATTAATGCTTACTAATAAATCACGAGCGATACCTAACCCCTTATTAATCTGAAAAGAATCATCTAATTCTGGGTCATTTATTAAGCCCTTCCAACCAACGGTTGTACGCGGTTTTTCAAAATAAACCCTCATAATGATTAACAAATCATCCTGAAGTTTTTCACGAGCAGTTTTTATCAGATGTGCATATTCCCTGGCTGCTTTAACATCATGTATTGAACAAGGGCCAATAATAATAATCAAACGGTCATCTTCACCTGTAAGAATTTTATGGATTTCCTGACGTGTGTTATGGACTGTATTTTGTGCATTTTCTGTACTAAGAAATTTTTTATGTATTTCTTCGGGCGCAATAACTTCACCCATACCAAGAATACGTAAATCATCTGTTTTTACTGTCATACCATAATTCCATACATTAACTGCAATGCTAAAAAGTTTAAAGGGTTAATAAAAGTAATAATCGGCGCTATAAAGGGGGTAAATTATAGCACAATCAAAAAGTCAAGAATCAATCATTTTAGTTCATTTATAAAAAAAACCGACTATAGGCCGGTTTTTTTAAATATGTCTTGTTCAGCTGAGCTGCAAAACTAAATTATTTAGCAGAGACTACCTTATCACCAGATTTTATCCAGTTTTTTATACCATGCTGTAGATGTGAAACCTGTTGGTATCCCAATTTCTTGTCAAGAAAATTAGACACTTGTCCCGTTCTATTACCAGAACGACAAATCAGGATAAATTTTTCATCCTTTTTTGCAATCTTATCAAACTCTGCTAACCATTTATCCATATCGTAATTAGTCGATCCTGAAAAAAGATAATCATCATGAATCGATAGATTATCGTACAACATTAATTGTAATTTTATTGTTCCTGATCAAATT
>JAHXIM010000378.1 GCA_025655635.1 gamma proteobacterium symbiont of Lucinoma myriamae
CTTTTTTGTCCCTGATATTTGTGCTGTATTATCACTTGTTTTTGATTCAAATTGATATCATATTTTTGTAACGACCGATAACAATATGATTATGAACAATAAAAATAGAATCAATATTGTACGATAATCTATTGTGTCATTGAGATTGTCTTTTTTCAGGGTCGACTAATTATGAATAAACCTGAATTTTTTATAAAGCCTTTTTTTATAATCATTTCATTTTTCTTTTTTATAAGTTCAAACAACTTATATGCAGATAATCTGCAATGGCAGGATCTGTCTCCAGAAGAACAAAAATCATTAAACTCATTTGAAAAAAAGTGGGCTGACATACCGCTTAAAAAACGAGTTCGTCTGCGTAAAGGTGTCAGACGCTGGACTGAAATGACGCCGGAACAACAGAAAAAAGCAAAAGGCCGCATGAAAGAATGGTCTAAACTTTCAGAAGATGAAAAGGGACAACTAAAAAAACGTTATGAACGTTTTAAAAACCTTCCCCCTGAAAAAAGAAAACAATTGCGCAAGAAATATCAGTGGTTTAAAAATCAACCACCTGAAAAGCGTGACCATTTAAAAAAAATGGCAGCATCAACAACAAAACAAACGATAATTTAAAATAATATCATGGTCAGTCACAACTAATTCTAAAGCTATCATATAAGTCATTGGAGACAGAAAAAAACATTCATAGCAGAGCATGAGGCAGACTTATATTTATTTGCGAATGACATGTCATCAAAGTATGGTTAATAATGATGGTTCACTAATCGTCACCATTACACGAACGGGATAATTAACTCTGTTATTACAATTTACAAGCCTTTATAAGTAATTTCCGAAATATATTTATTATTCTTAGCATTTATACTGAAACAAAATCATCTGCATAAAGAAAGATTTTAGAACATTGTTTGGGGTGATTTTTTCATAAATAATTTTATTTAATAAACGAATATAGGGTGACAGTATCAGGCTAAGATTCTTAGTAAAATCATTCATATTTAAAAAAGTGAAGGAGTTTATCACTTCAGGCGATAACTCTTTCATCAATATGCCATTATTTTTTACCTGTGGATTTTTATGACAGACAAAATGAACGAGCAAACTGAAACCAAAGTCACCTGTGCTAACTGCGATGCCTGCTGTTGTCGTTTGGAGGTCATGCTTATCAGTGATACTGGAGTGCCTGAACGTTTTATTGAATTCGATAAGTGGGGAGGAATGACCATGGCACGGCTGGATGATGGCTGGTGCTCAGCCCTGGATAGAAACACCATGATGTGTAAAATTTATGAGAAGAGACCACTGATCTGCCGTGAGTTTAAGATGGGCGATGCCGATTGTATTGACGAACGAAACGCTAACTTGTAAATTTCTCTATCATTACATTACTCATAATATATCAGCTATTTAATAATCACTGTGACACAAAATTTAACCACCAATCATAAATTATATCCGCATGAATATGTAGATTATCCAGTCTCTCTTGCAAATTCTCAATAATCTGTTCAGGGCATTGCACATATGAAGAAGTCTCCGGCAGGCAGTCACCATAGCGGTCTACCCATTCATAGACCATGTGTTCTGTCATCTCAAGATGAAACTGCATGGCCAGTATATTACCGTATAAATAGCCCTGATTTTCCATATTCTGGCCGGTGAATATTGGAATCGCACCTTCAGGCATTAAATAGATATCTTCATGCCATTCAAAAACCTCAATAGTATTCTCAAGATTTAAAGGATGCAGATCAATAAGTTGTGAACAATCTACAGCAACATTATGCCAGCCTATTTCCGTATTCTCCGCCACTGCAACCTCAGCATTAAGCGCCTTGCTAATGAGCTGTGCCCCAAAACACACACCCATTATCGGTATCTCTTTTTCTATAGCTCTCTGAATAAATTTAATTTCATCAGCCAGCCAGGGAAGTTCATCATTTACGCTATATGGACCTCCCATAAAGATTAAACCTGCAATTTTAGTCAGGTCCAGTATGGAGATTTGATGAGTGGTCGCATTAAATTTTTTATATGGGATCTTTTTCCTATCAAAATAGTGACACAGATAGGCAGCAGGCTGACATTCAGCATGACATATAATATAAATAGGTAACATGGGTCTATAACATTCTCTGCACTTGGAAATCAACAAGTTAAGGACAATAATCTATCACATATATTAAACAATACCTAAGGCAAAATCACTGTTCTGCCCGATAGTTTAACCTGGAATAATCAGTTGACCCTCTACTATTTTTTTATTTGCTAAAAGTAGCATCCTCAATCAGAATTGAATAGGTGTAACCATAACCAAAATCAAGATCAGTGGCAACTCTACCCTGAGCAATGACTTCAGAATCAACTGCTTCACTTTGAGTTTTTGAACGAAATATAATCTTATTCGATCCTTTTTCACCGGTTCCATCTTTGATATGAATCCAGTTTTGTTTCATGATATTGCGGGAAACTTTCACCACTTTACCTTTAACCCGCACCATTTTGCCTTTTAGTGAATCCTTGTTAGCAAAAATATCAGCAATTGTCATTGTTACTGCATCACCCGTGCTGCTATTTGAGGCAGAGGCAGAGGCAGAGGCAGAGGCAGAGGCAGAGGCAGAGG
>JAHXIM010000444.1 GCA_025655635.1 gamma proteobacterium symbiont of Lucinoma myriamae
CAGTCCATATTAGATTTGATTTTTCATGCATAATGCGCTCAACGCTTTCAACAATAGCCTGAGTTTGAGGATCAATTTCAATATTAATACGATCACCCGGTTTTCGTGTCCCTATGTTTGTTCGCTGTAATGTTTCAGGAATTAAGTTGACATTAAATGTACTGTCTTTAACATCACCAATGGTTAAACTAATACCATCAATTCCAATATAGCCTTTAGAAAAAACAAAACGCTTAAATTGTGCGGGTATCTGAAACCAGATCTGACAATTATTTTCACTTTGAATGACTTCTGTAACCGTTGCTGTAAATAAAATATGACCAGACATTTGGTGACCGCCAATTTCATCACCAAAGCGGGCTGCCCGCTCAATATTAACCGGATCACCAGGCTCTAAATCACCAAGATTGGTCACATTCAATGTTTCCTGCATTAAATCAAAAGAAAGCTGATTACCTGAAATCTTAGTGACTGTTAAACAACAGCCGTTGTGTGCAATTGAAGCACCAATTTGTAATCCATCAAGTAAAGAATCTTCAAGCTCAATAACATGAGTTTGAAAATTCTCTTTTTTAACAATACTGATAATGGGTGCAGTTGTTTGTACAATGCCTGTGAACATGAGTATAGTGCCTTTATTTATCAATAAATTTTAAACAACTTAACTTAAGTTACAACTGTTGGTTCAGTCCGTCCGGTAAGTGATTGAAGATCACTGACTATAAGAGACTGTTCAATCAATTCATTCAATGCCTGTTGAGTTTCCTGATTTAATTTGTCAGAGTCTGTTTCATAACTTTCATAATAAATACGCAGGGTTGCGCCGCTGGTACCAGTACCTGATAATCTGAAAACAATTCGTGAACCATTGCTAAAACCGATACGAATGCCTTGTTGATCACTAATGCTGTTATCAACAGGATCGGTATAACAAAAGTCATCACTATAGCTTACTGTTAAATTACCTAATTGTGTGCCTGAGAGTGTTTTAACCTTATCACGTAAATCAGACATAACATGGTTTGCTTTTTCAGTTTCAATGGCTTCATAATCATGACGTGAGTAATAATTACGGCCGTATTCCTGCCAATGTTCATGCACAATATCAGCGACAGATTCTTTGCGTGATGCCAGAATGTTCAACCAGAAAAGTACTGCCCAGAGACCATCTTTTTCGCGGATATGATTGGAACCTGTACCAAAGCTTTCTTCACCGCATAGAGTAACTTTATCAGCATCCATGAGATTGCCGAAAAATTTCCAGCCAGTGGGGGTTTCATAACTGTCGATGCCCAGTTTTTTGGCGACATTATCGGAAGCCTGACTGGTGGGCATTGAACGTGCGACACCTGTTAGCTTACCTTTATAGGCAGGCACTTGATCGGCATTGGCTGTTAAAATGGCCAGACTGTCACTGGGTGTAACAAAGATATTATTGCCGACAATCATATTTCTATCACCATCACCATCAGAAGCAGCGCCGAAATCTGGTGACTGTTCAGAAAACATCAGTTCAGCTAAATGGTGAGCATGAACCAGATTGGGATCAGGATGAGCGCCGCCAAAATCTTCTAAAGGGATACCATTAATAACAGAGCCTTTAGCCACACCTAATTGATTTTCTAGAATCTCGGTTGCATAAGTGCCTGTGACGGCATGCATGGCATCAAAACACAGGGTAAAGCCATTGGCTATCATGTCTTTTATGGCGGTAAAATCAAACAATTCATTCATCAGCAATGCATAATCAGATACTGAATCAATAATTTCAACACTCATGCCATTGAGGTCATGAGCGGCTATTTGGCTGAGATTGATATCTGTGTCAGTGTCGAGTGTCAGATAGTGGGTAATTTCTTTGCTCCGGGTATAGATGGCATCGGTTATTTTTTCAGGAGCCGGGCCGCCATTGTCAGTATTGTATTTAATCCCAAAATCCTCATCAGGGCCGCCGGGATTGTGGCTTGCAGATAAAATAATACCGCCAAAAGTTTGTTTTTTACGAATGATGACTGATGCTGCAGGTGTTGATAAAATGCCATTTTGTCCCACAAATACTTTTGCAAATCCGTTAGCAGCGGCCATTTTTAGAATTATTTGTATTGCATTCTGATTGTAATAGCGTCCATCACCGCCTAATACCAATGTTTTTCCTTTAAAGTCCCCAATTGAATCAAAGATAGACTGAACAAAATTTTCCAGATAGTGAGCTTGCTGGAAATGAGTTACTTTTTTTCGAAGTCCGGATGTTCCCGGCTTTTGATCATCGAATGGTTTGGTGTTGATTGTGATTATTGACATTCTGTAATCCTTTTAAATGTATTAGCTAAAGGCTGGTAAAAATCAGGTAATTAGGCCCTGAAACAACTTATTTTAACTGATTATATAAAACTATTCGAGAAAGCTGAATTAGAAAAACTTGTAAAATGCGATGACTCAGTAAGTTATGCTTAGAATCAGTGTAAAGTAATATTCGCCGTTTTTTGATTTAGAAAATAGCGCTATTAAATAATCCACAGAAACTGTGGATAACTTTGTGTACGCCCGTCATGGGCATAAACTAATGGGGTGTAAGTCCCCTGTAGGAGGATCACCGCTATGTAAATTGTATCCAACCATTTT
>JAHXIM010000012.1 GCA_025655635.1 gamma proteobacterium symbiont of Lucinoma myriamae
GATTTTTGGTGGTAATATCATGATATTTCACTATAATTTCAATGGGTTATGATTATAGACCATTTTCAACTGATTTTTATAGGTTTATGAATGGGATCAAGGCGATCACCATAGGAACTGACAAGAATGGTATGACATTCCAATGAGTCTAAATATTGAAGTAAGGTTTTGGAAACAGGAAACTGCCCAAACCGGATGATCCATTTCGGGGTGAATTTATTTTTGTCCGTATGCACTGCTGACTGTTTTAGCGCTTGTTTTAAAAAATGATCATAATTGTAGATAAAGTGTGAATGGCGTGATGCTGTAAAACGCTGATTTGATAATGGATCAACCAGTACCGGGTAATTCAGTTTGTCTGCTAATAGTGGTAATAAGGTCGAAAAATCACACAGCTCCTGGCGGGTTAAACGGCCGCATATTATCAGTCCACTACCTGTTTTAAGTGTTTTCTTTAATAATTCCAGACTCTTTTGGGATATTGATGTAGTTAAAATACTTGATTGAATGATATTTGTGGCATTATCCATCGTTTGTTGACTTAATCGGCGAATAAAATGATTGAGGTCATTTGCAGTAAAGCGTCGCGGCAATAAAGGTTCTCTAAAGGGAATATTGAGATGTACCGGCCCGGGTTTTTGATGTAAAGATTTAGAATAGGCCTGTGTGGCGATGCGTTTTAGATAATTGCTTTTTAATAATGCTTCATCGACATGTTCAAGGGCAATAAAATCCCGCGCATGAGCACCGAACAAAAAACTTTGATCCATGGTTTGATTAGCACCACAGTCTTGCAATTCAGCTGGTCTGTCAGCGGATAATAAGAGTAGAGGCGTATAGGAGTGATTGGCTTCCACAACGGCTGGAAACCAGTTTGCCAGGGCGCTGCCTGATGTACATATTAGCATAGTGGGCTGATGATGTTGTTGTTGTTGTGCCAGACCCAGAGCAAAAAATCCGGCACTGCGTTCATCAATTTGCACCCATGTGTGGATGTCAGGATGTTGTTCACAGGCGAGAGCAAGAGGCGTAGAACGTGAACTGGGTGAAATAACTGCCTGTGTAACACCCTGTAGAGCAAAATAATTGATGAGGCTAAATGCCCATTGATAGTTTATGCTGCCGATGGAATTGGGTTTTTGAGTTTGATCCATTTAGGCTATAATTTATAGTTTGTCTTAAACACTTTAAAGCATTTCCATAATGGTTTGCATTTTTAATTCGGTTTCCTGCCATTCAGCATCGGGATCAGACTCAGCTACAAGGCCGGCACCGGAAAATAAATTGATCTGTTGTTTATGCTCTTGTTGCTCAATCAATGCACAGCGAAGCATAACAGATAAATCACCATTCATATTAGCATCAATCCAGCCAAAAGCGCCTGTATACCAGCCGCGATGATACTTTTCGTTGTCTAATAACCATTGTTTTGCTTGTTGAGTTGGGATTCCTGCAACCGCGGGCGTGGGATGCAGGGAATCAATACAATCAAATAAATCATACTTATCCATTAATTTTCCATAAACCGGAGTTTCCAGATGGTATAAATTATGTAGCTTCATTAAAAAGGGGGTGATTGGCATTTTTAAGGTATGACAGAGTGGATCAAGGTTTTGATAAATGCTCTGAGAAATAAATTGATGTTCTTTTAATAATTTTTTACTTTCTGCTAATTCATCACCCGTTTGTTCAGTTGATTGTTTAAGAAAGAAGGGCAAGGAGTTTGTATAGTTATTTGAGGTATTGGTATTTAAAGGTTTGTTATTAGACTGTTTTTTGCGCGAAATCGTGCCGCCAATGGCGTTACTTTGAATGTCAGGGTGCTGTAAAGATAAAAGCCGTTCAGGTGATGCCGCAATAATTGTTTTTTCTGACGTGTGATAACGGAGAATGGAACAACTGGGGTAATGTTGTACTAACTTTTGAACCAGTTTTGGGACGGAAACCTTAGTCGATGTCTGTAAAGTGCTTTGACGGCTGGTGACTAACTTGTCGAACTC
Organism: gamma proteobacterium symbiont of Lucinoma myriamae; assembly: GCA_025655635.1. Lineage (GTDB taxonomy): Bacteria > Pseudomonadota > Gammaproteobacteria > GRL18 > GRL18 > GRL18. The sequence continues at coordinate 2,001 of JAHXIM010000012.1, forward strand.
ACCAGATTGAATTTGATTGATAGCATTTTGGGTCAGTGACTGCCAGCTTTTGTATGCGGAGGAAGCTGGCTTATCGTTTGGCTTAAATGATGTTGGTGCAGATGGATGCTGTGTTATATCTGTCTCTGTCAGTGGCTGATTAAAAAGTTGCTGTAACAGTGCTTCTATTAGGGAAAAGCTTGAATTATAAGATGATGCTTCAAGCTTAATATTAACGATTAGAGACTGAGATGAATCGATTTCTTTAATTAATAGCCTGGGAATCGTTAATAAGGTATTTGGCAATGACTGCCAATGGTCATTCATTGGATCATCGTCATTAAATGCAAAGGCTAAAAAGGCAATGGGTGAGCTATGTTTATCATTATCTTGTCTATACCACTGCTTTAGGGTATCAGAAAAATCATTCTTTATGGAATTAAAGCGCTGAACACCGGTTGCTTTAAATGTTAATAATGTATCTAAACCGAGCAGTGTAAAGCCGGAGTCTGGCTGAGATAAGAAAAAGCTGTCACAAAAGTTTACTGCTGATCATCAGTGTTCCCCTTTAAATCAACAGTGTTTTAAAAAGGTGCTTGTAGATGCGTCATTCCAACTTGATTAAGGCATAACTCAAGTT
>JAHXIM010000213.1 GCA_025655635.1 gamma proteobacterium symbiont of Lucinoma myriamae
TAGATGAAGTTTTGGTAGATGAAGTTTTTATAGATAAATACTATATAAAAAAAGACCTTATCAGGTATACTTTTTCATATTTTTACGCCGACTACCTGACTGAACAATCACCCCTTCTAAGTCATCAAGTCCTTTAATTTCAATTGTTTCATACAAATCATTAAGTGGCTGTAAAAAATATTTTTCGCCGCGGATCATAAGCTGTCTGAAGATAAATTCACCATCAACTTTAGCAATCACATATGAACCATCTTTCACTACTGCTTCTGGATCAATAATGATCACCGTACCATGTTCAAATTCAGGAACCATGCTATCGCCTAAGGCTCGCAAGGCAAATACCTCTCTACCACTGCAACTACCTTCAATAGGAGGCATTAAACTTTCAGGTCTTTCAGACATCTAGACACTCACTTTAAAATATTAATATATAGTGTTATATGGTAATTGAAAATTCAATTTGCATCAAGGCTAAGCATAATTTAAATTAATCAACAAAGTCATTAATTTAAATTATTGCAATTGGATAAAAAACAAGCTAATTTATAATTTAATTTACTAAAATAATAACCAACAACAAAGAATAGGATCTTATATGAGCGATGAAGACTGGAAACTTAAAGAGGGTGCAGAACTTAATATTGATGATGTAGCTAAAATTGCCTGTGCATTAAAATCATTATCTGCCTATACAACACTGGCTTGTGCTGATGAAGACAGCCCAGAAGATCTAGAAGTTATTGTCGATGAGGGACTTGATGCTATAAGTAATTTATTTGATGTTTAGCATTAAGAATAAACAGCTTCACTTATATCAATAAGTCTTTGATTTTTCTGAACCCTTAACGCTCAATACTAAATCTTAGCCACAAAAAAAGCCCGGACATCTTTCGATATCCGGGCTTTTTTGTCACGCTTGATTGGTGAGACTAATGTCTTACTTCATCAATTGTGTCTTATCGACAACATCAACGTGCTCAACCTTGAAACAGTTCCAGGTTTGAGTGGTCTTGTCGTAAGTTGAGTTGACAAAACATTTCCAGTTTTCTTCGTCAACAATGTTGAAGTCCATACGGTAGTAGAATCCAGGGTAACGTGATTCTTCACGGAACTGGATGTGCTTCATATGTGCTTCTGCAGTTAAGATGCGGTGGTAGTTTTCCCATGCACGAAGTAATTCGTGTAGGTCTTTCGCACGCATTTTCTTCGCATCTTCTTTCAACATACCCAGCTTATGCTCAGCAACGTCAAGCATCTTCGCATTGGTCTGGTACATTGTCGCAACACCGGCTACATACTCATCCATCATCTTCTGTAAACGGAACTGAAGCATTCTAGGCGTAATGTAGTTAGGATTCACATCGATGGCTGTGGAGTAATCTTTGTGCTCTAAGTAGGTACGTACTGGAGTATAGATATCAGCGGTTAAGTCTTCAACTGAGGTATCCAGCTCTGGCGTCCAGTCTTTGTTATCAAGAATGTACTGTACCATCGCTTTAGCCGCTAAACGACCTTCTGCGTGTGAACCTGAAGAGAACTTGTGACCCGATGCACCAACACCGTCAGCTGCGGTAAACAGACCTTTGATGGTGGTCATTGAGCGGTAACCCCAGCTCCATGCTTCTGGTGCGCCGATATCAGTAGGTCCTGATACCCAGATTCCACAACAACCTGAGTGTGAACCCAGTAAGTAGGGTTCTGTCGGCATGAGTTCGGAGTTGGTTTTTTCTGGTTCGATGTTCTCACCAGCCCATACGCCTGCCTGACCAATACACATATCAAGGAAATCTTCCCATGCTTCTGCTTCCAGATGCTTGATTTCTTTGGGTGTCATTGTTTTCGCTAAGTCACCTAATGCTGTCACGGTGTCCATATAGATTGGACCACGACCTTCACGCATTTCTTTCATCATTAAGTGGTTACGTAAACAAGACGCTGGTACTTTAGCCAATCCGTAAGGAGGATAGTCGTTCAGCAGTTCTTTGTTCTTGTCCATGTAGACTTCACCAAAAGCATTCGTCGCTTTGGCTTTGAATAGTAGGAACCATGCGCCAACAGGACCGTAGCCGTCTTTAAAACGGGCTGGTACGAAGCGGTTTTCCATCATGGTGAGTTCAGCGCCAGCTTCTGCTGCCATTGAATAGGTAGAACCGGCATTCCATACGGGATACCATGCGCGACCGGTACCTTCACCCACTGAACGTGGACGGAAGATGTTCACTGCACCACCACAAACCAGTAAACAGGCTTTGAAGGTGTAAACGTGGATTGAGTTTTCACGGGTTGAGAAACCCACTGCGCCGGCAATACGACTTGGGTCGTTCTTGTCGTTAACCAGTTTTACGATGAAGATACGTTCCTGGATGTTTTCTGTGCCCAGCGCTTTTTTAGCCGCTTCTGCAACGATCCACTTGTAGCTTTCACCATTGATCATGATCTGCCATTTACCTGAACGGACCGGCATGCCGCCTTCCGCTAGTGGCTTGTTCTCGTCACCAGGCTGTTTCCAGATAGGTAGACCCCATTCTTCGAACAGGTGTACGGAATCATCAACGTGACGACCTAAATCGTACGCTAAATCATCACGGGTAATACCCATTAG